>JAEOSV010000006.1 GCA_016840185.1 Candidatus Hermodarchaeota archaeon
CCAATTTCGCGAGTACGTTCCATCACCGATACAAGCATGATATTCAAAATTGAAATGCCAGCAACAAGCAGCGCAATTGAAGCTATCGCAAGCAAGAAAATTTCAATGATGTCAAAAACGCCGGTCATTGTATCGATAATGGCGGTTGGTACAAGTACAAATACTTCATCTTCAAAAATCGCGCTTATTTCATCACCTACTGCATCTGCTTGGTCGGGATCTGAGACTCTAACAACGATGCTGTTTATGTTTTCGGTATTGAAGATGGCTTGAAAAGTATCTAGAGGAATGAACACAGACCGATCGAATGGAACCCCCAACATGGAAGATCCTGCTTCTTCGAATACCCCACTGACAATAAATGAGTAATTTAAGTGAACAAATCCAACTCCGATTATCCAAATCTCAACTTCGATTGTGATATTATCTCCAACAACAGCTACGGGATCTTCCAAATAACCAATTACGCAAGTTTCATTGTCTCCTGGATCAGGGTAATCGCCACTAGAGAATGTTAATCGATGACCATATGTCGCTTCCAAGCTTGTGAAATTTAGGCCCAAAAGAGTGGTATTCAGGGTACCACCAGTTTCATTGAAAACTCTGATTCCTGATCGTGAAAGTGGTAAGGTTGCTTCAACACCTGTTATATTCTGAATAATATAAGTGTCATTGATGTGAAACGAGGTTAATCCGCCTCCGCCAAATCCCGGCGTGATGGTTAGGATATCCATATCCAAGCCTTGAGTGATTTGACTGTTTATCTGGGCTTCAAAACCTCCACTGAGCGACGAGATCGAAACCACGGCCATGATACCAACTACAATTCCTAACGTTGTGAGCGCAGTGCGGGTTTTTCGACGCCGCATATTCGTAAAAGATAGACCCATAATGTTTCTGAATTTCATTGAACTTTCACCTGTCCTCCGCCTGCTCGTTCAGCAACGAATTCTCCATCGCGCATCTCAATTACCCGATCTGCTACCGTCGTTAATCGCTGGTCATGACCAACCACCACGAACGTAAGACCTTGAGTCTGGTTAAGCTGACGCAGCAGAGAAATTACTTCAGCCCCTGTCTTTGTATCTAGGTTTCCTGTGGGTTCGTCTGCAAGAATAATGCGTGGATTATTTGCGAGTGCACGTGCAATGGCGACGCGTTGTTGTTCGCCGCCACTTAGCTCTGAGGGAATATGGTCTCGGCGTTCACCCAATCCCACACGGCTCAGTAATTCCCGAGCACGGTCTTGCGCATTTGCCGACGGTACGTCAGCGAATTTCAAGGGAAGTTCGACGTTCCCTTGGGCGGTAAGCTGTGGCATTAAATTGAAAAATTGGAATACGAAACCCACACGCCGTAATCGAACATCTGCGAGTTGATTATGGTCAAGAGTGGACAGATCGAGTCCCTCAACGTAGACTTTGCCGGTAGTGGGCTGATCTAAAGCTCCTAGCAGGTGTAGAAGGGTGGATTTCCCACTGCCTGAAACGCCTAAGATTGTGAGGAATTCGCCGCGGCGAACTTGAAGGTTGACACCGCGAACGGCATTAACTTCAATAGGGCCCATCTCGTAGGTTTTGCATAGGTCTGTTGCTTCGATGATGTAGTTTGAGGTGCGGGATTGATAATCGAAAAGGGATGTCAGCGCCTCTTCGGGTTGGGTTGTTTGGGGTTGGGTCATAGATTTCACCGGTTAAGGGAATGGTGTTTTGTCTCATTCGTTTTGTGTCTCTGAAAGACATGAAATTAACAAACATATATAAGCTTTCGGAATTCATTATGCGTTATGGCATTTCCGCCGTTCTTCCAACGACCAAAGGGCGTATTACTACGCATTTCTATCCTTCGGATACTCGGTGATGAGCCAGCCCATGGATACCAGATTATGAAACACATCGAAGGGCTCACTGGTGGAGCTTGGGTTCCCTCACATTCCTTGCTATACAATTCATTAGGGGAGCTTGAAGAGCAACGCTTTGTTTCCAGTAAGAAGGAGTTCAAAGGTGAAGTTGAGCGTACCATCTACTCCATCACAAAAGCTGGAAGAACTTACCTGAAAGAACAGGTTGAACATATGGTCCAAATGATCACTCAAATGATGAGTACAAGCTCTGAACGCCTTTTCCAACAAATGCCTCGAATGTTACTCGAAGAACTCGAACCTGATGAAAGAAAGTCTTTTTTGCTTCAAATCCGGACCCGAATGGAAGAAGGTCTCAAAGAAGTTGATGCAGAGCTAAAGAAACTCCAATCTGAGTAACTATTCGACGCGGTTTTCTTTTTTACTGCTCCAATCTTTAGGAGGTTTTGTTGAATGCGTGATATTCTTGGCTCCTAAAATACGGCCAGTTCATTGAGTGCCATTGAAACTCGACATGGGACAAGGTTATAGATCTTCTAGAGGCGGACCACCGGGTGGTTCACGCTGGAATACTACGGGGAGCCAAGGGAGTGCCGCCAGGCCACCAAGCACGAGGAAGAAAATGAGAAGAATGGTGGCATTCTCGTTAGGTTGGAAGTATGATGCAAAGAAAATCATCCAGATGATGGCTACTACAACGAATGTGATAAGGAAAAGTACACTAGCGTAGAGTCGTGATTTCCGACTTATCGTATGTTGTGTATTTTTTTCCTCTGACATAACACCACTGGCTAGTTGCCAACTTGGAAGTCATCAGAATAAAAAGACTTCCACAAACTAAGCTTGAAGAAGTTAGGCTCCTTAGGATTTTAATAATCCAACACCCTCCTACACTCTGCGTGGTTCAATTGACTGTTACTATCAAATGGCTAGCCCACGCTAGCTTCCAAATCAAAACGGAAAACAAAATCATTTACATTGACCTTGAACAGGGTGCCAACCCAAAAGAGTCAGCCGACCTCATCCTTTCCACCCATTCCCACTCTGA
>JAEOSV010000064.1 GCA_016840185.1 Candidatus Hermodarchaeota archaeon
AGTGGGAACACTGGGTTTGGCGAAAGATAATGGCACTTCCCTCCCCCCTAGAAAACCATTCCCTCTCCCCTCCAATTGTGTCCTTTTAGGACGTAAGTCCTTTTTATGGAGGTGCCTAATCCGCCATGAATCCCAGTGTCCATATCTTTTTGAGGTAGTGTTTTCCAAGTTGAATTGAGGGAATTCAATTCAATGAATGAGATGACTGAAGGTGAAAAACTGTCAGCGTTCGCTCGATTCCAGGAGCGGTTTTCCATGTGGACACCGTTGCGACGCGTTTTCTTCATGTTGCTTATTGTGTTGTTAGTGACTTGTATTCCTATGGCACTGGTTTGGATTTTTCCTCCGCCAATAATCGTCACCCTTTCTAGCTACTTACCGGATGGTCCAAACCTGCAACTCGCGTTTAATTGGTCGATTTATATTCCCATAGCGATAGTCGTTATAGGCGTTTTTGTCACGAATATTGTGTTCTCTTCATCCGAAGACCCTCGATATCATCTTCGGTTTATCACCTTGGTTGTCTGTATTGAAATCGCCATTTTGGCTACTGGTGTGGCTTTGGCTGCGTATTTATATTGGTTTGGCGTCTTTGCTCCAATATTTGGGTTCCCTATTCCCGTTGAACCGTTTCCAGGAGCGTGGATGTTATTTGGTTTTGGTGCATTTTTTCAGGCTCATTACTTTTTTCCTTTGTTGCTCGTTGCTGGAGGGGCAACAATGCTCTTTGTCTTTTTGTGTGAATCAGCACTCTAGGGTTTCTTTGTTGTGCCCACCCATAGGATGAGCGTAATATCTCGGACATTAGTATGTGTGGGTCCAGTAAAGAGAAGGTCATCCAAGCCTGCAAAAAGATGGTAAGTTGAGTTGGTCTCCAAGAATTGAGATGGAGATAGGTTAAGTTTCTGGGCTCGCTGGTAAGAGTTTCCATCGGCGATTGCGCCAGCCGCATCTGTGGGTCCGTCAATACCGTCGGTGGCAAGGCTGGCAATCACAAGACCGTCTGTTTCCTGAAGGTAGGGAATAGCGGCAGTAATGAGCTCGGTGTTTCGTCCCCCTTTTCCTTCATGGCGGACGGTGACGGTGGTTTCAGATCCAACGAGTAAGACCTGGGGTTTATTTTGGATGGTAAGTTGTTTTGCTAGTCGTCCTAGTTGAGCTCCTACTTCGCGGGCTTCACCTTGACAGTCGGTGGTTAGGATACGAGCCTCAAAGTGTTCGTTTTTGGCTTGTGACTCAACGGCTTGGCAGGCGTCTTGGTTACTGCCAATGAGTTGATGCACAGATTGGAAAAAAATTGGGTCCTGGGGTTTGGGTGTGTCCGGAACTATTCCATGGACGCCTAGGGTGATATGGTTTTGCACTGAAGTGGGTAGCTGATTCCAGAGTTGATGTTTGTCAAGGAGTGTACGAGCATCGGAGAATGTTGTGGAATCGGGAAGCGTCGGACCGCTGGCAATCATAGCGAGGTGCTCACCGGGCACATCAGAAACTAAAAGCGTCCAGTGGTGACGTGGATGGATATGTGCAGCTAGTTGCCCGCCTTTGATTTGGGAGAGATGTTTGCGAACCGTGTTAATCTGATGAATTGACATCCCTGAACGAAGAAGCACTTCATTGGTTTGCTGGAGGTCTTTGAGCGTGATTGTTGAGGCGGGAAGAGTAAGTAAGGCGGAACCTCCACCAGAAATGAGGTTAATGACCAATGCATTCGTGGGACTTTGGGAGATGACATCGAGGAGTTGGCGAGTTGCCTTAATACTGGTTATTGATGGAACTGGGTGCCCACCACTAAGTACCCGAACAACATCTAGCGAATATTCGTTGATGGTGGTTTCGGGTACAATGATGAGCCCTCCAGTGATATGATCTTTTAGGATGTCTTCTGTGGCTTCGGCCATCCGTCCGGCGGCTTTTCCAGCACCAATGACATAGATGTCGTTTAGTGCGTTAATCTCGAGATGTTTCGTTGAAAAACGAAGTGAACCGTTTTTTAGCTGGAGCGCTTTTTGGACGAGGCGTTGGGGTTCGACCGCATCTAGAGCAGCATTGAGGAGCGTAATGACAAGTCGTCTAGCCTCTTGTGTCCGAGGAGTACCTTTGATTAAAGCGGAAGCGTTACGAATCATCCAAATCAGGTCTCTTTCGCTGCAGTTGGTTGGATTTCAATAAAAGCTTGCTAGCTTCACGGGAATATCTGCTTAAGATTATACACATCAACAAGATCATTCATTTCTTCATCAGATGGTCGTTTTTCAAAACGCGAAGCGGCATCTAGAAACTTAGGGAGAAGGTGCATATCCCCCACGGAAATTAGAAAGCTGTTCTGGAATCCCAAGGACCAATGCACGGTCTTATCAATCGGTTCTTGGGTTTCTAATGGTTCGTAAAAGTAAGTATTAAACCTCTGGGAAGGCCCTCTGGAAGGCAGATGAGCAATTGCTTTCATTGTTTGAATTCCAACATTTTGGTTCTTACATAACTTGACTAGCTCATCGAAGTCTGAAGCATATTTGGAGTTCTGCATTAACAGATAGTTGTATGGCAATAGTACTGAATCAAAACCAAATCGATCCAAGCTTTGTTTGTGCATAGCCGGGACCTGTGTCCCATGACCTGTTACGCCCAGAAACCGTACTAGCCCCTTCTCCCGAGCCTCAAGAAACGCTTCCAAGGTGCCATCCGGTCCCATTGCCTTTTCCCATCCTGTTGGATTGGTCAAGCCATGCATCTGCCAGAGATCAATATTGTCAACACGTAACCGTTCCAATGATCGCTTTAGGTCATCAAGAGCGCCTTGGCGTGACCGTTTGCGAGATTTTGTTGCAATGAAGAAATCTTCTCGATGTTTAGACATCCAGGGACCAATGACCTTCTCAGCGTTCCCATACATGGGTGCGGTGTCGATATGATTAATTCCATGTTCAAGTAATAACTTCAAGACCTTATCGGCTTCAACCTGAGTTGCTTTACTCAGTGCCCAAGAGCCAAAGATGACACGGGTACTTTGATGACCAGTTCGTCCAAATTCTTGTTTTGGAATCATCTCATTGCCTCTCTAACGATTTTCAAACGAAATTCACTCGATTTAACGAAATTAAGTTGTGTTATCGAATTCGGAGCTGTCATCTTTCATGGCTGAAAACATGGATTGCATGATTTTTGCCATGATGTCTTGGAGTAAATCCCCATTGATTATGCCATCAATGAATTTGAACATTTTTTGATACTCTTCATCGGAGTTGAAGTGGAGGATGACACCTTTGCCTTCAGGGAGCGGTTCGGCAGTATATTCGATTTCTTCATCCAAGAAGTTCTTGGCCATTCGTTTGAGCCCTTCTTCGTCTTCGAACATGTCACCAAAGGGCATTTCCTCATAGATTGTGCCTTTGAACTCAAGGGTTATGGTTCGAGCGTCGGGATCAGGAGAAAAGGCTAGATGTTGTTTGATGGTTTCGCGGATTTGGTCAAAGGGGAGTTCAATGCCCATTCAGTACACCTCAAGGCTGGTAGAATCAACCAATGCTATTTCTGCTTAAAAAAGCCTCGTGTTAAGACTGGGTTAGAAGTAGAGTACATTGTAGAGGGGCAACGGCGGGAACCATCGTTGAAGGGTATGTCTGGCCCAGTCCTCGGAGATTGAGATTGTTCCTTGGTATTCAAGTTCGTCGACAAGTTGCGTGCCGTAGACTAAGGAAGAGAGTGCTTGAATCGAAGTCTTTACGACAGGATGCCCTGAGCTTTTTGTCAAACGTAATTTACCTTTTTCTGATTGGATGGAAAATATGCCATTGTTCCAGGGACAATCAGGATCAGAGATTTCAAGAGTGATGGCGTCTTCGCCTTCTCCAGGAAGTTTATCAATGGCTTTCTTTGCATCAACTAATCGAACCATCCATGTCGTCTTTCGTTCAACTTTCAATCGAACGTCTTTGAACCAATGATCCACTCTGGTTTCGAAAGGTGCATGGATGATGATATTATCAATTTGATCTTGGTGTCGCGTGAAGTAATGAAAGAGCTGGTCGCGAGCTTCTCGGGTTTGCCAGAGACTATCGATAACGGTGAGTTCACCTTGCCATTGTCCTGTACTTCGGTCACCTTTAATTCGGTAACGACTAGCAGCCTGGATTTTTCCCTTATGTCGGACAAAGACGACGAGGCTGTCTTTTACTCGTTGTTTCCACATGCCATCGGTAAGGGATTTGTAAATTGTATAGCCATGATATTGTTTGGGACCGACATCTTGAATGAATTTCACGAGTGCATCTTTTGCATCGACTGCACGTACTCGTTCAATGTTCCAATCTGTTGATGGTGTTTGTTTTATCCCAATTTGAAGGTGTTTGAGGGGGGCCTTAACCAGATAGGCAGCATTTGCTGCAACGTAACCAAATAGTTCGTAGAAGCTTTGTTTGAATGGATCCAACATACTAACGGATTGCCCCTGTTCAAACATTTGCTTGAATCCTGCTTGCATTAACTGGCGAACATAGCCTTTGGTGCGAGCTTCAGGGTAGGTTGCTACACCTGCAATGCCTCCACAGTCTTTAAGGACTCCACGGATGGATTGCTGAAAATCATGGACACGAAGTGAAGAGACCAAGCGCCCGTTGGCAAAAAGGCCAAGCGTTTCCACAGTAACGATTTCGTCCAATTCTTCATCTTTGATTGGCTGATCAGTCCAAAAAGTGTAGGCATAGCGATAGAGGTCCATGAGAGGACCGCGTTCTTTGTTTGTGATTTTCCGGATTTCCATCGTGATTCCCATCCTCAACGGTTTCAGTAGAATAACACATCCTGTTAAATCCTTTTTTGCTCTATACGTAGTGGGGATTTCTGGTGAAAAACAAGCCAACTCTTGTCCTTTACCATCCGTTAATGGCGGTTGAAGGGTACCCGGTGTTAGCTGGACGTGTACAGCCCGCCTTTGACTATCTCAAGGAAACAGGTGCATTGGACTCTGATCAAATCATAGTAGAAGAAGCACCAGAGGTTAGCGAGAAATTGCTGTTGAGTGTTCATACCCCGGGTCACATTAAGCAGGTGAAAGGATCTGGCTATGATCCTGCGTCGTTAGTGTCAGGTGGTTCAGCAGTCAGAGCCGGAGAAGCTGTTTGGAAGGGAGAGGCGACCAACGCATTTGCTTTTACCGGGTGTGCAGGTCATCATGCAAGTCGCGATTCGTTCTGGGGATTTTGTTATTACAATAACACTGCGTTATTGGTACGATATTTGCAACAGATGCATGGAGTAAAGCGATTTTTCATTGTTGATACCGATCCACATCCGGGGGATGGAACCCGTGATACCCTTGGGGATGATGAAGGCGTGTATCATTTGAATTTTGAAGCTAGTTTTCGTGAGAGCATGGACACGGTGACCCAGAGGCATGTGGATGTGCCCTTTCCGAG
>JAEOSV010000065.1 GCA_016840185.1 Candidatus Hermodarchaeota archaeon
TCCTCTCAATGACATTTCTACCTTATCCCGTACCGAAAGCCATTGCAATCGGAGACTACGATAATGATGCAGTAGAACCAGTGCTACCTGGATTCAACTCCTTGACTCAATCCACAAGAAAACTGTCCGCGCGTAATTTAACTTCAGACGGCTCATACAATGGGTTCCTAACTTTCGAAGGTGACTCGGTAAGAAGCCACAGAATTATCGTCAAGAAATATCTCAGAATTGTTTAGCCTATTTGACAGGTTTCATCGAGTGTAGAAGTTCTGCACTCGATTTCTCCACTCTTTATTCTCGGTGGTTCGAAGTCTTTCTGATGAATTATACAATTCAAAACCAATCAACTTTTATTGGAAGAGTTGCCATAAAATGGTTAATAGAGGGAATTGCCCAAAATCAAAGGAATTGACAAGGGAGGCTCCCACAATCTTCAACTCGCTCCGATATCCTACTCAAATTCAAGGCTCAATCTGGTTACAACGCCGACAAAAGGTAAAACCTTCCAAGATCGCCAAATCACTTGGCGTATCTCGTCCCTTTGTAAGCAAAGCTCAACGCGTCGCTAAAGATCGAGTCGAGAATTTACTTCTGCACACTGCTAGTGTAAATCGTATTCAAGTCCGAAATCTTAGTTCTGAATATGGTTTTGCGATTGGCTTCTGTTCAGCCTACAATACTGATACCTACATTCTCTATTCTCCATCAATTGGAATTCAAACATGGTTTGACCATAGTGGGGATTGTGGAAATTGCAGCATGCGCAAACAGTGTGTCACTACGCTCCTTCAACTAGCTCAAGAATGGGAAATCACAATTGACGACACTCTTCCTCCCACCGACATGGCAACTCACCTCTTTAACACCATAATGAGGCGGCTCAAATGGGTCGAAAAATAAAACGCAAGAAAGAGAAAGAACCTGAATCCGCTCCTTGTCCCATACCTCCAACCTCTCCCGATGGTGACACTCTTCCAATAGAATCTCCAACCAGAGTATTATCACGTCGTCAAATTCTCGTAATTAGTCTTGTTGTAATGATGGTTACATCCTTAACGATAATTACTCAATGGCAGGCAATCTTCACCCCACTCCAAGGAGAAAACATTACAATGGAAACTCACTTCGGAGGACCTGGCGAGGATCATGCCCAACTCTTCAAGACAACGAACGGAAGCATTCTATTCTATGGTTCTACTTCCAGCTGGGGGCTCGGGGGTAGTTCACGGGCAGGAACTGATGGGTGGTTTGGTGAAATTGATCTACTTGGGAACATAATTTGGAATCAAACTTATGGCACTAACGAAACTGATTACATCAACTCGATTGCTGAATGTGCAGATGGTGGATTTATTCTGGTTGGAACAACATTTAGCTGGAAAAACGAAGTATACGACAATGATATCCTTCTTGTACGTACAAATCCTGAGGGTAATATGATCTGGAATCAGACTTTCGGTGGGCAAAGATGTGATCGGGATCCAAAGGTGCTTGTATGTGCTGATGGCGGCTTTGCCATAGGGTTTACTACAAGTAGTTTTGGTGCTGGAAGATATGATTTGTGTCTAGTTCGAACAGATGAAAATGGGGATCTGATTTGGAATACCACCTATGGTGGACAGGAAATGGATGGTTTCGGGGATTTCGTAATGACCGATACTGGTTTCATGTTGATGGGTTCCTCTGCGAGTTTTCTCGAAGACCCATTATCTAATAATCCCGATGTTTATGTCGTTTCAACAGATGTTAACGGAAATATGCTTTGGAATCAAACATACGGAGATTGGAGAGAAAACTCAGGCACGAGTATACTCCCATCGGGAATGAACCGTTATCTCCTCATTGGATCAATCGGCACCCATGTCTCTTTAGGAAATATTTTGGTTATTCAGATCAATGGTAATGGGGATGTTTTATGGGAAAATAGAATTGAACCCCAAGCTGCTTGTTTTGATTCCATCTCCTGTTTTTCAGGAGGTTTCCTCTTAGTTGGATGCTATAGCTCGAATCCGATGTCTGGTAGCATGGATCCCTATATGGGGCGTCTTGGCAGTACGGGTATTCTCCTTTGGGACCGAA
>JAEOSV010000066.1 GCA_016840185.1 Candidatus Hermodarchaeota archaeon
ATAGTTGATTTTAATCATCGTCATCAAGGAAGAGAATCAATTCGTTTGGCATCGTAGTGTGAACCAAATTTATAGAGCTATCGGTGGGTTCCAGAAGGGTTCTATGAAAAAGGGATAAGGCTTTAAATAAACCTGATAGATTCTCTACAGACCATTCCTCCTTCGTAGGGGTGTTCGATTAACATGGTAGTTAAAACCTATAAGAATGAAGAAGGCGATTTCACCCTCGAAATCGACCTCGATAACTGTACTGGGGCTGCAGTCTGTAAAGATGTGTGCCCATCAGATGTCTTTGAAATCGTTGATGGCAAAGCTACAGTACCGAACATCGACGCATGCGTTGAGTGTTGCGCCTGTGTTCAGAATTGTCCAGAAAATGCTATCACACATTCCTCTTGTTAGCCCACGAAGTGCCCCAGATGCTTCTTTTTGTATCTGGATTCACGGCGAGTGGAAGCACCACTCCTCTAGGGTTTCACATCCATCTAGTTTCAACTTTCTCCAGCAAACAAGATATTGAACTGTCCTCAGTGTCGCTTGTGAGGTTGTGAGCAACTGCAAAATACTATAAAGGGAATCATGTATTGTTTCTATACTCGCTTTCGGGATTCTGTTTTGTAAAAGGGAAAATCGATGTCACCTAAGGATAAGTCACAATCAAAGGCATCGAAGGCATCTAAGTCAAAAAAGAAGGATAAGAAAAAGAAAGCCAAAGAACCCGAAACCCTTAGTGACAAAGCTCGCCAGATTCTTCATGAATCCAGTGAAATGGCTCAGGATCTTGAAGAAACTGATCAAGAACTGGCGAAAGCCGATATTTGTTCAGCTCATGCTTCCATGGAATTATGTGATGAAGCGCTTATTCTAGCAAAGGGGGTTCGACCTGGTAATCCCCGTTGGCGTGCCCTTACAATTGTTGGAAAAGCCCTGGGACGATGTAAAGAAGCCAAAGACGCTGTTGAAACAGCGTTGAGTTTGAAAGATGAAGAAGACCGGGATTATCTACTTGACGGGATTGCGCGGTCATTAGCCAACCAACAGAAAGTTGATGAAGCCTTAGACGTTGTTGAGAAAATTGAGAGTAAGGCTCGACGAATTCATTCAACAGCTGCTGTCGCTGAGTCCCTGGCGGTTAATGGTCAGATCCGAGCGGCTGTTCAAGTTGCAGAGAAACTCGATGATCCTGAAAAAGCTGGACGGGTTCTTAGCAGTGCAATTGTCACGATGGCGAAGGAGAATCGGATTTCCGATTCCATGGATTTACTCTCAAATATCGAAGATGAAGGCTGGAAACCCGAAGCCTTGGGCGAAGTTTGCGCGGCTCTAGCCCGCATGCGAAATCTTCCGAAAGCCCTTGAGCTGTATGGTGAAGTCGTGAAAGAAGATCACCAAACCGTCGTTTTAGCACCCTTGGTGGGTGCCTTGGTTGAAGATGGGAAAGAATCGATGGCACTAGCCCTCATCGGAAATATCGACAATCGATTTGCCCGCGCAATTCTCATCGCGAAAGTTGTCGGGGAATTAGTGGAAAACCAAGAAATCAAAAAGGCCATCAAAGTCACAGAGAAACTGGATGATGATGTCCCCCCTGATGCCCTCATTGAAGTTGCCCGTGGATTTGCAGAGTTAGGGGAGGTTAAGCAAGCCACACAAATGGCTATGCGATTAGAAGTGAAAGGCTCACGCATTGCAGCACTCACTGAAATTGCTCACGTGCTAACTGAGAAGGAACTGTATGACAATGCTTTGGAAGTCACCAAAGAATTGGAACGTAAGAAAGCTCGAAGCGTAGAGCAACTTCGAATAATTAAAGCGATGGCGGAAAATGGCCATGCTGCTAAAGCCCTTTCCTTAACCAAAGACATCGAAAGTCCATTGTACCAAATTTATGGTCTCAACCGTGTTGCTGTGGCAATTACCGGTCACGTTTTTGAGGAATATGTTTAAGACTTAGATTGTTGGGTGCTTATCTTCTACGGAGATAGGCTTAGGTTCGCCTTCAATCGCGTCCGCGGGCTTCTTGATTTGTTTTTCGGCTCTCCTGAGAAACGCAAGGAGCGCAAGAGGAATCGGCATTAGCGTGGATGATATTATCAATGGCAATGTGGGAGAAATTGCAAACGCAACACCACCTATCACTGGTGAAAGAGGTGACAATGAGCGCCCAATTAGGTTGTACGATGATAAGGCGTCGGGTAATTGACCTCGAGGGATGTTATGAGACAGTATGGCATTGTTAAGTGAGAAACAGTGGATGAATCCATAGAGTGCATAAATTAGCGGTAAGAAGGCTGCAGTGGGACTTAACAATAGTAGCCCATAAAACCCAAACGTGCCAAGAACAGGAAACACGAGTGCTCCAGTATAGGACCATCGGTCCCCAACCCATCCGACTAACGGTCCCAAGACTGCTCCTGAAGCATTTGCAATTGACCCCAATGCTCCGATTTGGGCTTCAATCAATCCCCACCGATCGAATAGCAACAGTGGAACGAACATATTTGCCACCCAATAGAGTGCACTAACCGTGAACCAGAACATGGTTAGGAAAATAAACACCCGGTTCTTTAGAAATTCCCAGCTTCGTTGTTCTGATCTTTCTTCCCTAGTGGTTGGAATGTTAGAAATCGGTAATATGATTAGTGTACTTAGAACAAACAAAATTGCTGCAATTAGAAATAAGATTTCATAACCAAACAGATTAATGATTGTCCCACCTAGCACAGGGCTAGGAATGCCTCCCAGCGCTGTTGATGCTGAAACGCCGCCAAAAGCTCGTCCCCGCCGAGAACCACCGGATATACTCGTTATGTATGCTCCAAAAGGAGCCATGGCAATCATACTGGCTCCTTCTAGGATCGCCCCAATCAATGCCATTTGCCAGGTAATCGCGAATAGGTACAATAGGGGTGCAGGAATTATCACTAACCAGCCTATGAGCATAGTGCGCTTTTCACCAAGACGGTTTGTCAAAAACCCTCCGAGTGCAACAAAGAACAACATGCTAAGTAAAAAGACCGTGGACCAGTAACCCACTTGCACCGAGTTGGCACCCAGTTCTTCACGCATGTAAAGGCCAATGAAATTACTATACAAGAAGACACCAAAGATCCAGGTCATGTTCGCGGCTAACAGGAACGTGTAACTCCGTCGGGGACGTTGAATCTGAGCCGGTTCTGCCTCCATGGTCTGTCACTTGTCTTTCTGAAATTAATCTCTACACTGAACTAGTTATTTAAATAATTAACCAATAGTATGAGCTTTATTTTTGCAAAGCTTCTCGACGTGTTTGCTGTTTAATTAAATCATGAAGTGCTGTACGGAGTTGAATCAACAACGACACCATTTGTTTCTCATATTCTTCCCACTGGGCTAGACGCGATTGATTAATCTCTTGGTATAACTCGATGGATGAGCTTTGCAGGAATGCCCCGAGTTTACCGATTGTAGTTTTTAAACTTGGCATCTGAGGAAATAACCGCTGGTCTAAATCCTCAAGGAGCGCAAGGCTATGGGTCACACCAATCAACAATTGATTGGCATCGAAATTACTCGGAATGAATCCCGGAATCACTTCTGGATCAGCTTGTATGTATTCCAGCCACCATTTCTCCGCGGTCCCCTCATAGCTAAGCATCATTCGAATGGTTGACAACTCCGCTTGTCGCATATAGTAATCCGCAAGGTTTCGAGCTTCCACAAATTCCTGAAACCTACGAGTTAATTCCTTCAACTCATTCACACTCTTCCGAGCTTCCTTGACGAATTTTTCCATTTCTTCAGGTGCTTTTAAAGTATCATCATCCAATAGAACCATCTGTCGCCATTCCGTGAATGTGTGCAGCAGGGTGGCAAGATTACGGAGAAAATCTTCTTGTGTAGGCGCATTATACGTCGCCGCGATTATTTGCTGCATTTGGGCCAAGAGTTCCTGATAATTTACAGTTTTAATTCGTTTTAGCCGGAGTTCAACAATTTGCAGAGCCGGGCTTTCCAATCGCCTGATGAAGTCATCCATTTCAACCAATTGATCTAACAGCTCGCGGGTCTCTTTCACATACTCAAGAAAATCGTTCGTGGCATTATTCACCACTAATCGGACATAGCCCTCATCCATCTTATGCTTCTGGAGTTCCTCTAAGACCACATCAGGCCCCTTGGTTAAGACTCGAATATTTTCTCGTTTGAATTCAAGGGTTTCAATTAGATCCAAAAACCATACTCGCCATCGCTCAATGTTTGTGAGCATTTTGTCAATTGTTGATAAACTCGAAAAAAGGTTGTTCAACCATTTTCTCTCAGCTCGCGCCAATTGGATAAACCGCGGTTCTTCGGTCTCCACAATCTGGTCGACTGGCAGTAGTGCTTCAAGCTTCGTAATGGCTTCCGGGGAATACATTTCGGTGTAGAACGTTCTTACGCTAAGTAGATACGTGAGTAGCGCTTCGCGAACCGTTGCTTCTCTATTGGCTACCGCTGTATCGCTCATGTTTTCCCCGCCAGAGCTGGTACACTTTTCCTTCACAACACGGGAATAAGACTCTTTCTTAGAAGCTCTTTAAGCGCTTAGTCAACCCATTTATCTAATTTGTTGCTTTATACTTATTTACTCTATTTGAATTATAATATGTTTACACATTTATATTAGTTATATGTTATTCTTCTGAATCTTTATCTAACTTAATATTCGGTGAAGTACCATTTCGGGTTCGAAGCAGGGGAATAAACATTGCAGCTAGCATTACCAATATGATGCCAATCCAATCAATAGTTGTTGGGACTTCGCCAAGAAAAAGTAATGCTAGGATGGCGATTTGTGCCAACATTGTACTGTTGATGATGGTGGTTTCGAGAGCTGTCAGCCGGCGCATGGACCAATTCCATAGAGTAAAGGCAACGGCGGTGTTGACGACAGCAAGCCAAAGAATCGTAACAATCCCCCAAAGTGAGAGGATAACAACTGGTGTGGTAATTACACCTGCGGCTAATAGGAATACTGCACCGATGGTCATGCTGATTGCTGTCACCACGAGTGCTGATACTTCCTGTGTACGGTTGATTTTCCGTCCGATGATTGCAGAGAACGCATTAGCTACCAAACTAATGACGACAATGAGAATGCCGAACAAAGAGCTGGTCAGGATATCAACGGGCCAGAAATAGAAGTATGCTCCCAGTAACGCGACGAGGACCAAGGTGATTTGTTTCTTGTTGGGTTTTTCGTTCAAAAAGAAGAAGGCAAAGATCACCACGAGAATCGTTGTGAAATTCAGGATGAAACTCACGGTCAGGGCAGGAAGTAAAGCCAATCCAATGAACTGCGTTCCCATAGTGATCGTGTAATACACCACTCCATAGATGATTAATCGACGCCACCACGCCTTTGGTAACGCACGAATTTCCTTACGGTGAGAAGGAATAGCAAATGCGGCTACCAGAAGGATGATTGCCGCAATCGAATAACGGAGCCCCGCAAAAATTAGTGGGGGTATTTCAGTCAGCCCAAATTTAATGATGACAAAGGATGACGACCAGAGTATAGTGACAAAGAAGGCGGTTAGTACCGCTAGCCAGTATTTTTTGTCAATCTTCCGAGCAGGGTCGGAAGGAACCGGAGAATACGTCACAAAGCAACCCACGCATCATTACTCATCTCACGGTAAGTTGAGAAGTAAAAAGCTTTCTTCAATTTAAGGAATGAGAAAAAACAAAAGTCAAAGTGTAATTTTAAGTGTCTTTCAAGATATCCACGACCATGTCCTGGAGTGCTCTTTCAAATTTTGGGTCGTGTTCCTGTGAGACTTCTATGTAGGGAACCCCAAGATGCTTAGCAAGTTGTTTTGCTTCACGTTTTGTGACACGTCGGCTTTTCCGTGTTTCTTGTCGAGTTCCCACGAGCACCGCTGGAACAATACCAAGAACTCGCTGAACTTCATCCACCCAATTCATGACATTGTCAAAGGACATGCGATCGTTGAGACTAAACACGTATACAACGCCTGCCCCGCCACGTATTAGTCTCCTTCGAAGCTTTGCTAGGTTGGGTGAGTCAGTTAAATTCCAAATCTGAAGTTGGACACGTACTGGGTCCATATCGAATTGCTTCGCCCCAAAGGAGCTACCGAGTTTTGTGCGGAACCCGTCAACATAAACACCGTCGGAAAACCCACACATTAGTGAAGTCTTTCCTACGCCCTCATCGCCTACGAACAGAATTTTCAAAGCCCACTTCATGTTAGTCAAAGGTTGAGTGGATGAAAGTTTCTGTGGCCAATCTATTTTGTGAAACCCTCCATCGCAGGGGGTTAGTAACCATAACATAAAGCAGTATCGTTGCGAAGATGAAATGGAATAATCTTTCATCATCTTAGAATCCAGCTGTTTTAATTTTTGGAATTTGGCTCCAAAATGAAATTTGATTCCAGTTTTCAGTTTCAACGGCTGGGTCTTCGTTTTCGTTTGGGCTTTAGCTTAGCGATTGCTTCTGTCAAGCTTTCCTTGACGGTTGGATCATCCTCTTTCTTCAGTGCTTGTTTCAATGGTCGGAGCCCCTTTGATGCGCCAATTTCGCCCAGTGCCCATGCAGCACCACCACGGACTAATCCATCTTCATCTTTGAGGGCACGAATAAGGGCGTTCGTTGCCCGAGGATCACCGATACGTCCGAGGCTTACAGCGGCTCGCCATCGGATATAGCTGTCTTCATCTTTCAGAGCAACAATGAGGGGTTGGACACCGGCATCACCAACTTGTCCGAGTGCGTCGGTTGCTCCACGACGGGCATCTATATTCCCTTCCTGCAAAGCTTGCAGAAGCGGGTCAACTGCAGCCGCCCCCACTCGTGCGGCTTCGTTCCATTGGCCACGAGCAATGAAATGTTGAGCTTTTTCGCGATCACTTACACCCCACTCTGGTTCATCGAGGACAGCTCCGCAATAAATACAGCTAAGCCATTTGGGACTCACTGGTGATGAACATTTAGGACAGCGGTTGGCTCCCTTTACGCGTTCAGTTTCCTCGTCACGCACTGATTCAACCATTGACGCAAAAGCACGGGTGAGTTGTCCGATTTCATCTTTTTTCGATAGCAGTTCAGGATCCAAGTCCACCCCTGCGAGGATGTCCTTTCGTGCCTTATCTGTCGAAAGGCTCACAGCTAGGTCTGTGAGATGGCTAATAGGCTTAACGATGTAAAATGCAATTACTAGACCAATGGCAATGGCTACTACGAGTGTAATGACCATGATGGCTATTACCTGAATTGTAGTGGTATACGTGGCTGTAGCCATTCTTGCTTGCAGTGGTGCGACGGACGCAACGGCTTCAGAAACAGGTACAAATACCAAACAAATGTAGTCACCTTTCTCGACGGGAGTATACGCCAGATAGCGCTGTTGAATGTTTCGTGTATAGGTGAGTAGACCTGAGGAGCCTGATGTGATTTGACCGATTTGTCCGCTAGTTAGCGCAGAAGAGTCGTCGGAGTTGATTTCTACTTCGCTAATGAGGGGAAGTGGTTCGTTTGGATCGGTAGGGATGTATTCCGGATGCGCTACAACTAATGACGTGGAGGTGATGAGTGAAGCGTATCCTGTGTCTAATATTTGGAAGTCTAGGATTTTGTCCACGATATCTTGAATGGAGATATCACCACAGATGCTGCCCATCAGTGTTCCATTAGGATAATAGACTGCACGGCCAATCGTAATGAGGGGAACACCATCGATTTCATCGAAGTAAGGTTCGGTAAAGACGATGTCTCCTTGTCCGGCAATGACTTCCTGATACCAGGGTTGGGTGGTGGGATAATAGGGATCAGCCATCCGCTCCGCTAGTGAACCTCCAACCACGGATCCGGGATAGTTAATGAAGAGGTTACTGCCCGCGAAGGCGATGTAGAGCCAACGAAAATCAGGAGCGTTAGCATGGATGTTTTGGAAAATATAGTCCATAGACGCAACGGCTTCTATGGTTTCGTTGAACTTAGCGCTGCGTTGCCAGTAGTTGGTGTGGTTGGATCCAGGGTAATAGTAACTGGCATAACTCCATGAAAGCCATACCTGATAGGAGGCATCATAATAGGTGTCGGTGGGAACAAGTCCTGGGCTGCGGTCGAATTCAAAGAACCAATCATAATAAACGTCTCGTGGACCGTACCGTGAGCCGTTTAGAATGTGTTCGAGTTCATTGGCCATCATTAGGACCATGGATTCCGCGTTTTCGAATTTTTGATGAATGATGCTGGCGATTTGACTGGATTGACTTTGGAGGTTGGTCTGAATCTGCGTTTGGAGGGCATCACTCGATTGATCATAGGTTGTTGTGCCGATAAGGTCAGTGAATCCGATGGAGAGGATTCCGATTACGCTGATAAATAGTAGTGCTAGCAGGACATAACTGATGAGAACGTTGGTCCGGATACTTCGTGCCATTTCATGATCCACTCCTTATTCGGTATCGAAGGAAATTCCCTCCACATCCACCTGAGCAAGTATATCTCGCACTTGGAGAAAGGCATGTTCAATCGCAGGCCGCACATCTCGCCTGTCGGGAATGGCGATATAGTGTCCCCGTGGGGATTCTTCGGTTAGCCGCCGTAAGTCTGCTTCGACGCGTTGTAGTTCATCACCTACAGCAATGATGATGAGGTTAACATTTAGGAGACTATCTCGGATGACTCGCTGGATGGAATTATCTGTCCCTCCAAAGAGGCCTTGGCGTTTCCGTTGGTGAATTGTATATTCATCACTGGAGTTGTCCAGTCCGTCTGTTAATGCGATGAGCCAGCGTTGTTCACTACCCTTGACCTCTGCGAGTACTTTCATGGCATTTCCCAAGGCATCATAGAAGGCCGTGTTTCCAGATGGATACCGAAGTCTCTCAATGGTTCGTCGAATCTTTGGAGCTTCAGTTTCCATTGACGACATCTGGAGGACGATTTCACTTCTGCTGCTGAAGGTGATGACACCGACCTCATCCTGTGGGTTCACTTGTAGGTCTAGCAATGCTAGTGCTCCACGAGTTGCGGCTCGAATCCGTGGACCACCCATTGATCCACTGTAATCGATGACAAAGAGCACATACTTCTTACTAACAATGCGTCGGGCTAGCGAAGTAGCCATTTGATCATATCGTGTTGCTTCGTCTTTGAAGCCCAAGGCCGTATGAACCTCGGATAGTTTCGTCAGACATTGGGCAACCAAGGAGACATCTACGAGATCCTTGGCAAGAAGGAGAGAGGCTTCTAATTGTGTTTGAGCATCTTCAAAGTGCTTCTGCTTCAAGTATAGGGAACCGAGGTGTAGTCGTGCATACGCAATTCCTCGGTCATATCTGATTTTTTCTGCAAGCCGCAGTGAGCGCTTGAAAGCGGTTTCTGCTCTCCCATAGGTTCCCATTTGTAGATAGATCAATCCACGGTTTGAAATTCGAAGAACTTGTCCCCGTTGGTTATTGCTCTCTTTATCGAGATCTAACGCAAGGTTCAGGTATTCAAGTGCCTGTTTGAAATTCCCTTGATCCATCATGAGTAATGCGAGGTTGTTGTATCGTGAGGCTAATCCTTTCTTATCTTTGAGACGTTCCCCAATCTCGATAGCTTCGCGATAATAGCGTTGCGCCGATTCTGCATCACCCCACGCCCGGTAGATGTTCCCAATGTTGTTTTTCGCTAACGCGATTCCTCGTTGATTTTCCGTGGTTTCAAAGAGTGCTAGAGCCTTTTGGTAATTTGCATAGGCTCGATCCAAGTCTCCGCCATAATAATCAAGATTACCAAACCGGAGACTCGTCAACAGGTTATCGAATGCGTCATGTAGCATCCCTATCTCTGGGGCCATCTCTCCGGAATCTCCTCTCAACTCCCTGGACAAATCACCTTCGGCAATATAGGTGGTCAAGGTTATGAGTTCACGGATAGGCTCTGTAATGCGATTCGAGATGTAGAGACTGATGCCAAACATGATAATGATTGTAACTACCATGACCACGAGAAGCATGATGATTTGGTTCGTACTTTGGGTCAGAATCTGGTTTTGTAACAACACAACCGGACCGATAATGTCTAGCTCAGGAACAACGACAGCCAGCGAATAATTCGTGGTCGGAATGGGCGCATAGGCAATGTACCATTTCTCGCCATGCTTCTGGTACTCTAATAATCCGCTTGCACCCGTCAGCATGGTGTCCACAACTGATTGAAAGCTAGCCTGTTCGGCAGGTGTAGTTCCAGCCATTTCCAGTGTCACGATATTGACCAGCTCATCTAGCTGGTCAGGATGTGAAATCGAATCTGCATTTTGGTCAATCATAAACCCATAGCCCTGGTCTCCAACACTGATATTCAAAATCAGATCCGTTACTGTTTGGATTGTAATATCCACACTCACGACACCAATTAGTGTACCATTGGTGAAACGAATGGGTCGACCAGCCGACATGAGCCACCCAACAGGGTCCCAATACGGTGAAGTCCAAACGCTATTATTCCCAGTTTCAGCAGCGGGTCCCTGGTAGAAATCAAACGTCTGGGGATCCCAATCCTCGGAAGGACCTACGGGATTGTCATTCTCATCGAACTGTGTCCATGCCATCGAATCGTACGGGTAGTTCCGGAACAGCGAGTAGCCACCTGCGAAGGCTGCATAAATCCAGATGTAGTTGGGATTACCTGCGTGCATGTTCTGGAACATATAGTCCATGTTCGAGGACAGGTTCAGAAGATAGCCCAGTTCTGGCGTCCAGTTGAACGGGTCTCCACCCGGATATCGGTCCCGGGGCATGTAGTAACAGGACACATCAAAAGAAATATCCGACGAATCATAATCAGGGTCATAATGGCGACCAGGGATTGTTCGCCCGGTTTGCACCAATTCCGCTGAAGCATTCCACCAGTACGATTGGTACGGAGTCACATTCACCGCCTCGTTAAAGAGCCCCTCTGAATATAAATCGAGCATCGTGATTTCCGCATCAATTTGACTAAAGATTTCATCTACGCGTTGGGCCTCATCACTTGCTAACCCTTCTAGGTGATCTAACTCCACTTGGAGTAAAGCGGATGCTGCATCAGTGGCATTTTCCTCTGACAAGCTAAGGATCTGCCAGGTATTGTAAAGTACCAAAATCGAGGTGGGAATCAACAATAAGAGCAAAAATGCTGCAAGAATTCGAGTCCGAATCGTCATTGATGGCATTCAATAGTCCACTCCAAGAATAGAATGCATGTCAGTTGCGTTATGTCCCTCAACAAGCTAAAAGCTCATCCCTTCCGATAATCAAGAGCCAACAAAAGAAATTTGTTGACTACAATAAATCCTCTCAAAATGTTGGATATTTAACCTTATGGAAATTTCTCTGAAATCATAAGCCGGAAAAGTCAACCTAAAAAGGGATTAGAAACCAAGTAATCTTTGATTATGGAGTTGGGACGGTATGGTGACTCAAGTTCGCCGAAGAATAATCCCATATTTTGTGGGGCTTTTTCTAGTTGTAGTTCTTTTTGGATGGCTGTTTAATCAACCTCTTGCAGTCTCGGTGCAGTCAAATTGGACCTACCCTAGTAGTTATGACCCTCATGGCGGTTATGTTGATCGATTGACATTCATGGTGTACCCATCGGAGGACATTGCACAAGCCCTCCTTGCGCTTCAGGATGGAAGCGTGTTCTCCTATGATGAACGAATTCCACACCAATCAGTTATGGAGCTCGAGGCAAATCCAGCCATTGAAGTGGGTTCTGAACCAGGGACAATATACAGGCAATTTACGTTGCAGTGTCAACGGTTCCCAACTAACATTACGGGCTATCGTGTTGCGCTAGCTCATGTTTTAGATAAACCAACTGTAGTGCAAAATTCTCGCGGTGGGTATGCTCAGATGATGGATAACCCCATCCCGTTAGCATTTGAGTTCTGGACTTATGAAAATCAAATGAGCAGCCATTTTTATTCAGAAGATATTGCAAGCGCCAATGCAACATTGGATGCTGCACACATCATTGATACACCGGATTCACCGCACCCCGGTTGGCGGTACTATGATGCAGATATGAGCGGCAATTGGACGCTTGGTGACAAGCGGGGTGATGTAGATGCTCCCGTTGGATTAAAAGTTGAAATCTGGACATCAGCCGGCTGTGGAATGAATATCCAAGGACCATTATTGATGATCACTGGTATGGAAAAAGCGGGACTGCAAGGCGAGGTCGGTGAAGTCGATTTCAATGCCTTAATCAATGGCTTAAATTCCGGTGAGTTTAGCATTGGACAATTTTCATGGAACATTAATCCACCAGGCGTGCCCACACTGCTTTACGACATGTTTCATTCCGAAAGTGCTGATAATGCCTTTTTCTACCGATACAACAACAGCGAATACGATTACAACTGCACAATGTTCATGAATGCACCTACACGATTGGAAGCCCGAAACTGGGCTTGGAACTGTTGTAAGATCCTCATGGCTGAGATGCCCATGATAGTATCCTATAATGAAGAATTCACCCATGCCTATCGTACAGATCACTGGGAAGGCTATGTCAACTGGGTTTCACAAAACCGGATGGGTGGCAACCCCTATACCATGCAGCAAATTCGCCTAAAGGAAAGTAGTGGGGGTCCATACGGATGTTACCCCACTGAATACGTCACTGTACTCTCGGAAGGGATGGATTTCAAGAATACTATCCTCAGTAGTTCAGGGTATTCTCACACCATCTTTAACTTGATATATTCCACCTTATGGCGCATCGACCCGTTGGATCCATCATCACTATTAGTACCTGACCTTGCAAACAATTGGACACTGGAACCCACAACAGCTTCAGGAGATATTCAAGAGGGCATGAAGTACACATTCCTATTGTATGATAACATCACATGGCACGATGGCATGAATTTCACGTCAGAGGACGTGCAGTATAGTTTGATGAATATCCACCCATGGGGGACTTACACCGCAGAAAAAGTAGCCAGCATCTATCGTGTTGACACGCCTGACGAATATACGGTGGAAATCTATTCCAACGCAACAGGATACGTCACCTTCACTCAAGCAACGAGTGTGCATATCCTCCCCAAACACATCTGGGAACCCCATGAATCCGGAAACTTCACCTGGACCCCTGGAACCCCCAATGACTTAATTGGAACTGGGTGTTTCCAGTGGGTGACACGCGTTGCTGGGCAGTACATTATTCTAGAGCGATATCCGGAGTGGCATTTCGCAATATCAATGCCTCCTCGACCAAACTGCCCGCTACCAATCCCTTATGGTCCCTGGCCGGGCATCATTACTGGGAGTATTATCATACTCATCCTGATACTTCTTTTGGGTTATTTTCTACACCAGAGAAATCAACACAAAGGTGTGACGAAAACATGAACCAGCTGCAGGGTCAACCACTCCGTATACTGCTTGGCAGCTTAGGAATTATGTTACTGCTACTACTCTTTCCTCTTTCAGATAGCAACTCACTAACCCAGGTTAAGACATGGTCTTATCCCAGTGGCTATGACCCCCACGGAGGGTACATAGACCGGTTAACATTCATTGTTTATCCTACTGAAGATATCATACAAGCCCTTTTGGCCTTACAGTCTGGATCGGTTTACTCCTATGATGAGCAAATACCGCATCAATCGGTTGCTGAACTCGAAGCTAATCCTGCGATTGACGTTTCATCAGAATCTGGAAAAGTGTTTCGTCAGTTTACCTTGAATTGCCAACGGTTTCCCACCAATCTGACAGGATTCCGTCTCGCCTTAGCCCATGCCTTGGACAAACATATAGTGATCAATAACATCCGTGGGGGATTTGCCGTTCCCATGGACAACCCCATTCCACCCTCCTTTGCGTATTGGACCTATGAAGATCAGATGACCTCCCACTTTTACACCGAGGATATTGACAGTGCCAACGCAACCCTAGATGCAGCCCATATCATTGATCCAGTGGGCGATCCGAATCACCCTCATCCCGGGTATCGGTTTTATGATGCCGATATGAGCGGCAATTGGACCCTTGGAGATAAACGCGGAGATATTTTAGCTCCGGATGGGTTGAAAATCGAAGCGTGGGGTTCAGCCGGGGGCTTGGTCATTCATGCCCCCCTCGCATTAGCCTACGGTATGCAAAAGTGTGGGCTCCAAGCAGACGTCGTGGAAGTAGCCTATAATTATTTGATTGCCGGGCTTGGATCCGGTGAATATAACTGTGCCGCGTTCCCCCTTGAAATCGATTCGTCGGGAATTCCAACCCTGCTGTACAATTTGTTTCACTCGGAAGCAGATGATAATGCCTTTTTTTCTCGCTTTAACAACAGCAATTACGACAACAATTGTACCCTGTTCATGAATGCTCCAACCCGTGTTGAAGCCCGAAATTGGTCTTTGAACTGTTGCCGAATTCTCATGGAAGAAATGCCGATGATTGTCTGCTATAATGATGAAAACACTCATGCGTACTGCACAGATGTGTGGGAAGGGTATGTCAATCAGGTTGGCCGCAATCGCATGGGGGGCAACTCCTATACATTTGAACAAATTCGTTTGAAAGAAAGTGCGGGGGGCCCCTTTGGGTGTTTTCCCACTGAATACGTTACTGTGCTCTCAGAAGGGATGGATTCCACCAACCCCTTGTTTACTTCCTCGAAATTTTCGCACACCATTTTCAACCTCATTTACTCGAAGCTTAGGCGCATTGATCCCCTTGATCCCCTTACTGGGATTGCTCCGGACCTAGCGTATAACTGGTGGAGCACTCCAACGATCCAATCAGGAGATATTCAGAATGGCACTATGTACACTTTTCAGTTATACGAGAACATCACCTGGCACGATGGAAGTCCCTTCACAGCGGAAGACGTCCAATATAGTTTGATGCAAATCCATCCACAGGGAATATTCGCTGACGAGCTAGCCACAATATACCGGGTAGATATCCCCAACAATTCCACCGTGGAAATCTATTCCAACAGCTCGAGTTACATGAATTTCATTACATCGACCAGTTTACATATTCTTCCAAAGCACATTTGGAGCCCCTATGAATCAGGAAACTTTACTTGGCAACCCACAACGTCAGAGGATTTTACAGGAACAGGCAGTTATCGCTGGGTTACCCGGGTCACAGGACAATACATCATCTTGGACCACAATGATAACTGGCACTTTGGTGTCGACCATTCAATTCGTTCTCCCTGTAACGGTTGGGATCCTCGCCCTTTGCTTTATCTCATTGGGATTGGAATCATCATCATTGTAATCCAAGTGGCCATCCTCAGCCTTCTCCTTCGTCGTCGCCAAAAGAAACAACTACAAATAAGTGAATCCCTCAAATAACGATTAGACCAAGGATTATGAAGAAATGACAACCGTACCTCACAACCGCATCACCCCATTCCTCGTCACTCTTTCATTCATCATCATTCTTCTTGGGTTGACAACCACACAACCCCAGTCTCTCTCGGCCCAAGTATTATGGTCGTATCCAAGTGGGTATGATCCCCATGGCGGGTATGTAGACCGGCTGTTGTTCATCGTTTATCCTTCTGAGGACATGGCTGAAGCTCTCTTAGCCCTACAAGTAGGAACTGTGTATTCTTATGATGAACGAATTCCTCATTCAGCTGTGGTAGAGCTTGAAGCCAATCCCGCGATTGAGGTGACTTCTGTACCCGGAACGATTTATCGACAGTTCACTATGAATTGTGAACGGTTCCCTACGAACATAACAGGATACCGAGTCGCCTTAGCACAGGCATTAGACAAACCAGGTGTCGTGGCAAATGCTCGGGGTGGATTTGCGCAGGTGATGGACAATCCGATTCCCCTAACCTTTGCTTTCTGGACATTTGAGTCACAAATGGCTACCCACTTCTACGCAGAAGATATTGTGAGTGCCAATGCCACATTGGATGCAGCTCATATTATCGATCCACCAAATGACCCAAATCATCCACACCCCGGTTGGCGCTTCTATGATGCAGATATGAGTGGTTCATGGACTACAGGCGACAAGCGCGGAGACGTAGATGCACCAGATGGTTTGAAAATAGAACTACTCGCCTCTGCGGGGTATAGCCCTGCCATCCAGGCTTGCTTAGTTCAAGCTAGCAGCATGGCCAAGTGTGGACTCCAAGGGGAAGTCGTTGAAAGAGATTGGAACGCATTATACACCTGCTTTGGCCCTGATTGTAACGTGTTTTATTTTGCGTGTTTCAGTTGGCGTGTAGATTTGCCCGGTGATCCAATCTTACTCTATGAGATGTTTCACTCTGAAGGTGGTGATAACTGGTTTTTCTACAAGTATAACAACAGTGCCTATGATTATAATTGCACTCGATTCATGGAGGCTCCGACCCGCTTAGAGGCACGTGCTTGGGCTTGGAACTGTTGCCGGATTCTCATGAAAGAAATGCCGATGATTGTCTGCTATAATGATGAAAATACCCATGCCTATCGAACTGATAATTGGGAAGGGTATGTTCCCCAATTTGGTGTGAATCGTATGGGGGGAAATCCTTACACATTTCAAAGGATCCGCCTAAGAGACAATGTGGGTGGACCCTTTGGGTGTTTCCCCACCGAATACGTCACGGTCCTATCCGAAGGTATGGATGATACCAACACCATTCTGACTTCATCAGGTTATACTCAAACCGTTTTGAATCAGATTTATTCTAAATTGGTGCGTGTCGATCCCCTCGACCCGTTCACCGATACTGCACCGGACCTTGCCTATAATTGGTGGACGAATGTTACTACATCATCGGGGGATGTTCAAGATGGTGTAAAGTATACTTTTCAATTGTATGAAAATATCACTTGGCACGATGGTACTCAGTTCACGGCAGAGGATGTCAAGTATAGTTTGATGACGATACATCGCTGGGGAAGATACACCGCTGATAATGTGGCTAATATCTATCGCGTAGACACTCCAGATGAATATACTGTGGAAATCTATTCCAACAACTCGGGATACGTGAATTTCAATGAAGTCACCAGTGTCCACATCTTGCCTAAACACATCTGGGAACCCCAAGGAGCCAATAATTTCACCTGGAGCCCTGACACCCCCACGGATTTGATCGGAACCGGCTGTTTCAAATGGGTCACCCGAGTTTCCGGGCAGTACATCATATTAGACCGGTTTGAAAATTGGCACTTCGCCGTTGAGCACCCAACTGACCGGACACTTTGTATAATTGTGGACCCGATTCCTTGGGGCGCGTATATCTTTATGCTTGGGATGGTCGTGGTAATCATTCAGGTAGTTCTTCTTTCCGTCCTCCTATATCGACGACACACCCGTCAAGGAAAAAAGGGTGTTCTCAAGGGCACAATGAATTAGAGATGAATTCCTCAATTTATTTTGTTTGATATCTATTGGGTTCATTGAAGAAATCCATGGCACGGACAAGGGTGTGAAAGGTTCCATGATGGATGATATTTTCAGGGATATAGTACGAATCGCCGGACTCCAAATGGTGGGTTTTGTTACCGATAGTGAGTGTCATTTCACCTTTGATGACCATGCCATATTGGGCCTTGTGTGAGTGGGGTGGGATGGTTACGCCTGGTTGGATTTCGAAGAAGACAATTTGGAAGGTGTCACCTTGGGCAAGCCAGGCTTCAACACCTTCGATGTTGATATCAACTTGGGGGAGTGCTTTGATGATTGGTGGATATGTATCGTGAGTCATGGGTTTGACGCTTCTTGGTGTTAGTCTATGTAGGGATCATCCATTTCGGGGAGTGTGAAGCCGACATCGTTGGCAAGGTCTTGTATAGTTTGCGCTGCACCCAGCCATTCGATTTGCCATTGCCCTTTGGAGGTGATTTTGAGTTGGACGTCGGGGAGGTCACCGATGAGGTTGTGGTCCATTTCGATGACATCTTGGTATGCGCCTATTAAGCCGATGACGAGGTAATCGTCATCGATGGAAGATAAATCTCCAACGGGGAATCCTCCAAAACTTTGCTTTTTGGTAGTTGTGAGGGGGAACCCGTCTTGGGTGAACAACCGCTTATCACTTAGAGGTGGATTGTAATTCGAGATTTCCCCATCGCTATCGCAGGTGATGTCGACAAGTCGTACGAGTGTGGTCGGTTGGGTGTGAAGGTTGGTTATTGGTAGAACGGGGAAGTATTGACCGACTAATACATGATCACATGCCCCGTTGAAGACAGAAAAGTTCCCTTGAATGATGAAATCGGAACTTAGCAGGTCCTTCGCTAGCTGAGTGGAAAGGAGGTCTTCGTAATTTTCGAATTTAACGAATAATTGGCGAAGGTGTTTTTTGACATACCCGATTTGTTCTTCGTATTCGAGGATGTCCGTAAGTTCTTGGTAGTCTGAGGCTTGTTGTAACCAGTCTTTCCATGCTTGGAGAATTGACTGGGCATCTTCAGCCTTTTTCGTTTCGGTAAGTAATTTCAAGGTTGGTTTCTTGACAGGTTTGGGGAAGATGTGGCGGAGTTCAAAGGCGCGAACGACGAGAAGGGCGTATAAGGCAGTGATGACGCGTCCGGACTCGGTCATAATGTCTGGGTGAGGGTAATCGTTACCGAGTTTCTTGGTCAGGGCGACGATGATGGCGGATGCATCGGAATGGATGGTTCCTGGAGTGAGATGTCCGTCGTAGTTTATGGGCAAGCCGCCACCCACATTGATGACTTTTATATTGGTGAATCCTGCGTCATAAAGGTGGGTATAGGCATGGGCGATGTACTTGGCGAAGGAGTAGATGTTGCCGAGGACTTGAGAACCAGGATGGGCGTGAATAGCCACGACAGCACTTTCAGATTTTTCTTGTTGGAGCAGTTTGATGGTTTGGAAGAGATCTTCGATGCTGAGGCCGAATTTAGAGTGTCGTCCTGCGGAGGCACCCCAATGGCTGACGATGGAGACATAGGGTTTGATACGAAGGGCAAGTTGCATTTTTTTTCGTGGGAGTATTGTGAGGGTGGTTTTTGCTTCTTTGACGGATTCAACGGAGACCCAGATATTGTAGCCATCGTTGAGGGCTTGACGGACAATTTCGAGATATTCGGTATCTTTGATCCCGTTGCACATGATGAGTCGGTCTTTTTTGTCTTTGAGCTCTTTGAGAACAATGAAGAGCTCGGATTTCGTACCAACCTCGAGTCCATACTCGGGATTGTTGCCCAAGATTTGATGAATCACCGATTTCATTGGGTTGACTTTCAGGGGATAGACCACACGATATTGGCCTTGGTATCTTTGTTCAGCCATAATTCCTTTGAAAATCTGGGACACTTTCTTAATTTGAGAGTCAATGAGTTGAGGAATACGAAGGGTGAAAGATGGAACCCGTGTAAATCCTCGTTCTCTAACTTCTTTTCCAACCTGTCGAATTACATCTTGCATCGAGATTTGCTGACCGTTTAACGAGATGATCAGGTTGCCGTGCCTATCGATGTCGAGAAAGTGGAGATCCTCTTTGCCTACGCCATAAACTAATCGTGAATCATCGAGTGTCCATTTCACTTCAATCGCCGTCCTAAGGCTATGTGGTGTACTACACAGTTCTGCTGTTATTACTTCTATCCTTTGATAAAAAAACGATGAGAGAGGTTAACTTCGTTTGTCGAATGAGTCGAGTTCTTCTTGGAGCCCAGGGTATTTTGGGTTAATCTTCATGGCCTGTTGCAGGTATTTTTTTGCTTTCCTTCGGCGTCCAACTTTTACGAAGGTCAGTCCGAGGTGGTAGTAAGCTTCAATGAATTCGGGGTCGATTACCAGGGCTTGTTCAAAGCTGCCCACGGCCTCATCGAGTCGATCCAGTGCGACCATCCGGGTGCCTTTATTGAACCATGCAATGGCGAAGGACGGTTTCAGGTGAATGGCTCGTTCGAAGCATTCGAGTGCTTCACTTTGCCGAGTGAGTTTGGAGAGTTCCATACCCCTGTTGTTCCATGCATCCGCATAATTTGGGTCGAGGTGCGTTGCGTTTTCAAAGCATTCAAGGGCAGCGAGGTGCCGTCCTAGCTTGCTCAGAGATTGCCCTTTGCTGTTCCATGCGCGAGCATAATCGGGGGATAGTCCAATCGCTTTGTCAAAACTTTCGATGGCAGCACGGTATTTATGAATCTGATATAGCACAACGCCGCGGTTATACCAGACATTCACGCGTTGGGGTTCTTTCTCAAGGATTTTGTCAAAACAGTCTAACGCTTCCTTGTATTTCCGAAGGCGCGTAAACTCGACTCCTTTGTTGAATAATTCGTTGATATTATCTTGACTTGGAGTCGTTCGACTAGACAAACTCAATCCTCCCTTGAGTCCTGCATATTCGGTGCTTAGAGGCTAAAGCCTTTTGGCTTGTGTGGCGTTTTCACCTCAAACTGGCTGAATCTGGCTGTTTACAAGCCTTTCTAAATCTTTTCGCGAGGCTTTCACCAGGTTTGTGCAGCCCAGATCTTGGACATTGAATGCCCCCGCGGCATTACCCCATCTCGCGGCTTGGATGATATCTTTGTTTTGGAGATAGCTGGCAATGAAAGCGCCTGCAAAACTGTCACCGGCACCGGTGGCATCAATTTCATGTACTTGATAGCTGTCGACGTGTTTGATATCACCTTTGTGGTTTACCATGCAGCCGTCAGGCCCTTGGGTCACTATCACCAATGGAACCTGTTTTCCAAGCGCCTTAATTGCATCTGTCGTATCTGCGGTTCCGGTTAGAAAGGTAGCTTCTTTGGTATTCAGAAATAAAATATCAAGGTAGGGTAACTGCGGGACGATTTGGTCGCGCAAGGTTTGAGCTTGATGAAAAATCGTTGTCATACTCAAAAGTTGTCCATTACACTTAGCCCTTTTGATTAATGCTCTCTGTAAGTAGGGGGGTAGAATTCCCAGATGCACAGCGCGAGCATCTTTCGTTAATCGATTGAAATGCTGGAAAGATAGCTGATTTCCCACACCAAAGTGCAAACGGTAATTGGTCATCGTTCCATTTTTTGCAAAATCTGCCCAAAAATGTGAAGACCGACCTTTTCGACGGATGACCCCAGATAAGTCGATGTTCTTTGATTCAAGCATCTGTACAAAGTTTTGGGGAAAATCTTCACCAATTGTTGATACTACTGCAACTTTGCTTCCTAACGTGGCTGCAGCCAGTGCGACATGAGCCGCAGATCCACCAAGCACAGGCTTGGTTGGAACACCTTTAAACGATAGTTCATCTATGGCTAATTTCCCAGCAACGACCAAATCGAAAGACAAAGTTACGCGAACCACCTAATGAATATGGAAGCGGAACATCGTTGACCTTATATAATTACTTTTCAGATTCAGTTATGCAAAAAGCAGTCCCGAAAGCCTTTGTGGTAGACGGGATAGAGGGTGTGGGGTTACACCCACATTTCGTAAACAATCTTGAAGCTGTTACGAAATGGAATGAATTTAGTGAATATTTCCTAAATTTTCAATAACCTAATAGCTTTCCCAATCCCTGGGGAGAGGCGGATGGTTTAGGTTGCATGGGCTCAGAGACTAGGTAACTTTGCTATTGAATAATCTTAAATTTCCATTTGAAGTAATGATGTAGAATAGAAGAAAATGGAGGCTTCCCTTTGAATTTCGCAATTCTATTGTCAGGTTTTCTCTTTCTGTTTATATTTGTTTTACAACTTGCCATGGCCGCATTTGGTTATATCTTAGAACCAAGATCCAAACATTTTGATACCGACACTACGCTGCAAAAGATTAACAATGAACCAAGTAAATTTCAACTAAGCATCGTATTAGCACTGATAGAACATGTTTGCGTCATTACCCTTGCGATACTGTTGTTTGTTGTTTTTAACCCATATTACCTAATACTTGGAATCGTTTTGCTAATCTTTCGAATATGTGAAGGCTCAATCCAAGTCTATATTGAGAAGGATTACTGGAAGCTTTTCGATATCGCTCAACAATATTCAGGCTCAAGTGGTGCTGAAAAAAATGCACTGCTTGATTCATATCGTACCATTCTCCAAACAAAAAGCACTAGATTCGCATCTGCAATGATCTGTTGGTCCATTGGCACCCTCGCATTTTCAATCATGCTAGTTACCTTTGTAATGGTTCCTCCAATTATCGGATGGATAGGAATTATTGCGAGCATTCTCGTTGGTTTCAGCAATGGGATAAAACTTGTAAAACATGACTCCAAAGTCTATGAAGTCCTGTCATCCATCGGTGGACTGACAGCGATTCTTTTTGAAGTAATCATCGGAGGATGGCTAATATTTTACTCACTCCTCATCCCATAGCGAATATATCACTACTCTATCATGACTTATTATTCCATGATTGTTTTGATGATTGTTGCTAGCCTTAGTCAATCTTAAATTCCTGAATTCCCTTCGACTTTAAATGAGAGCAGACTCTATACACTTTGGTGAACAATTATGCCCATTGGCGACTGGCACATTCCGGAAGGAAAACTAGGTGAAGAAGTGAGTAAACTCGTTCCCGGAGAGGACACGATAATCTACACTTCTCAGGTTCACGTCGAAACCGGAGATGATATTCGAGGACACGTGATCAAAGTAGGGCAAATCGCAGTCACCAATCGGGGGATTGCGTTTTACGCGAAACGAAAGGGGTTGACCGGTGGGCTGATTTCTTTCCGTGGAGGTCCGATTGGGGAATATGTGCGCTATGATCAAATCGCTCATATTGATAGTCAAAACGACCGTGTCATTATTCATGTGACTCCTGATATTGATGCCGAGGATAAGGAAGAGCGATGGTATGAGCTCGTGGTTGTCCAGTCTAAACCCTTTGAGAAGAAGAAGGCTTTTGAGAAGCGGAAAAAACAGTTTAGTTCAGTTCTGGAATATGCCCTCTACCGATATAAAACAGGGCAGGCTCGACCAGATCTACCTAGAAGTAGAAAACAGAGTCAGCATCAAGCGACACGCGTTCGAGCTTCACGGAGACGTGTTCGACGTCGACGTGTACAGTATTGTCCAAAATGTGGGGGATTTCTAGAAGAACCCGAAGCCTTCTGTGAAGTTTGTGGAACGCCCCTTCATCCGCCTGATTAAAACGTGTTATGGGATGCGTCCGCGCACGCGGTCAATCGCATAGAGTGCAATGCGCTCGAAGATAGGTTCGATATTGACACCGTCTTTGGCACTGGTTTCCATAAATTCCGCACCTAGTTGGCGACCCATCCCGGTTCCTTCTTTTTCGTCTACGACGCGTTCTTTCGTCAAGTCAATTTTGTTTCCTATAACGATTTTGATGGCTTCTCCGGCGTGACGATCTACTTGTCGGGACCAGGTGGGTAGGTTGTCGAAGCTTTCGCGGTTGGTCACATCATAGACCATGAGAGCGCCAATGGCTCCAACGAAATAGCGTTCGACGAGATTACGGAATCGTTCTTGTCCGGCAGTGTCGTAGCAGAGGAGGCCGATTTTTCTACCTTCTACGGTAACGATTTTTCGAAAAACGTCAGTGCCGATAGTAGCTTTGTAGGAGGAGGTGAAGGACCCGGTGACATACCGTCCTACGATACTAGTTTTGCCAACTGCGGCATCGCCAACGGCGATAACTTTCAAGGATACATCTGCGTCGTCATGCGTGCTACTCATGATTCATTCATCCCCACAGGCAGAGGGTACTTGTTTTACGTGCCGTTTTTGCTATAATAAGTTTTCACACACAAGGCGAATTGTGTTTGAAGAAAATTAGAGGTCAAGGCGGTAGAGGTTGACGCCATCGGCGCCGTGTACAAAATTAAATTGGAGTCGTTGCACGATTCGTAGCATTGGGGTGTTCGTGACGTTCACAAGGGCAAAAAGTCGGTATAGCCCTTCTTTGCGGGCAATATCTACGAGTTGAGTCATTAGTTTGGTGCCTAAGGTCTTGTTTTGATAATCGTCACGGACGAGGATTGAAACCTCAGCGGTTCCGGAGTTTTTGTCGATGAAATACCAGCAGTCACCGATGACTTCGGGTTTCCCGCTTTCATTCGTGCATTCGCCCACAATGCACAGGTTTCCAGTATCGATGCAACCTTTAATGGATCGGAGCCATTCACGGGCATCGGTCCAGCCGAAGCGTTTTTTGAGGGATTCTTCGGTGGCACGCTGGTACAGGTCTTCGAGTCGGTCGTATTCATCAAAATTGAGGGGACGGATTTGGATGCAGCAACCATCACTGAGTTCGGCTTGACATTCAAACTCAGGAGGATAGAGTCCACCCATAAGAAGACCTCGCGAGGTAATCAGGGTACTATGGGGAATTAGGTCATTTAAACCATAATGTTTGAACAATGAACTGCTTCTACGTGTTTTTTCTTGGGTTTTTGGTATTATAGGAAAACAGAAGTGTCTATGTACTCCGCATACGACCTGAGGGTGGTGACTTGTATGGATGTAGAGGAAGCGATTCGTAAGCGTCGCGCCTATCGTGCCTTGACCCCTGTGGAAATCACGGATGCCATGATTCGGAATCTTGCGACTAACGCCCAACTTGCCGCGTCCTGTTTTAACAAACAGCCGTGGCATTTCGTATTCGTGAGAGATAATGACATGCTTGCTAGATTACAAGCGTTCATGTCGAAGAATAATCGGTGGGTTCAGGGTGCTTCCATGATCATTGCAGTGTACTCTAGCAAAGATCAGGATTGCCTTCTCCCTAATCGAGAATACTTCCTTTTTGATACAGGCATGGCAACAGGACAACTGATTTTACGTGCGACTGAAATGGGTTTAGTGGCACATCCTATTGCGGGATTTGATGATGAAAAGGTCAAGGAGCTTCTTGAGATTCCTTCGGACTCAACCTTAATCACGTTAGTGATAGTCGGGAAACATGCTCCAAAGAATACTGATTTGCTTACTGAGAAGCAAGTAGACATTGAAAAACTACGACCAATTCGAGATGAGCTTGAAAAATTCATTAGGATAATTTGAAGCTTCCTAGGAGTCA
>JAEOSV010000067.1 GCA_016840185.1 Candidatus Hermodarchaeota archaeon
CTTTGAGTTCACCATATCGACCGATGTTTAGTCGGAGGTGTCCTTGGTAGAGGCTGGTGTAACCGTTTTCGAGACGGTAGGTTTTGTCCACTTCAACGGTTTCAATCATGTCGTCCCAGAGGGACATCGTAACTGTACCGGTGGTGTCACCCGCCACTGCGTCAAGCACTCGGTGGGTTTCGCCATCCCGGCGTGATGTAACTTCGCGTTCTTCGCCTTTTTCGACGACTTTGAAGGTGATGTTCAAACTTTTCATGCGTGGTCGCAATTCTGCGACCGTTGCTTCAACAGGTTCTCTATCGTAGCTCATTTTCGGTACCACATATGTATCAAGTCAGACTTCCAAAAAGGGAACGTAACTCGGGAATCAACCAAAGCTGGAAAGAATAGCCCAAATCCAATTCGCTCATCGGCGCTGATGCACTTGCAGAATTCACACCACTATAAAAAGGCTTGGTTTTCCCGGTTCCAAACTTAGATTTATCGTAGTTACTAAATGGGAACGTGGTTGATCCTATATTGACGATTTTTTCGTACTTTTCGTATGGTTTGAACTCTTCTTAGTATCGGGGAAAATATTAGCATCCATTTCCCATGTCCATCCACTAACCTAACGGGATGACCAATTAATATCGATATCCCGTAGGAGGGAAAGAAGATATGGATCAAAAAATCGTAAAAACTACACTACTAGTGGTTGTAATCTGCCTGTTGCTTTCACTAGCGTGCAATGTTCCCCGGTGTTCGGCACAAAACAGTTGGTCCGATGACTTCTCAGACGGCAACTACGATTATTGGACTGTCGAAGAAGGCACATTCAACGCCTCGAACTACATCCTTGAAACCACCGGCGATGCTGGAGGTTTAACAGACTGGCATAGCATTCGGCACAGCAGCGAGGTGGCCTACGGCAACTGGAGCCTGGACATGTATATCAATGCCACCGGAGATTTGGGGTATTATATCAGTTTCATCGCTGACTCACTCTTCGAATATACGTGGGGATTTTTAATGCCTAGAAATGGGTACGCTGTGTATTTCATTGCATCGGGTCCCGCAGTGGGGCTCGAACGATGGACGAACAACGACTTCACAGCAATTGGTAATGTATGGTCTCCGTCGGCTCTCAAAGGCTGGCAAAATATTACCATTACCCGTGAACGTGATACTGGCGCCTTCACGGTTTCTGTCAATGGGACCTCTCGGATTACCGCAACGGACAACACGCACACGGTTTCCCATAACTTCGGGTGCTCATTTGACCCATGGAGTGCCATCGACAACGTCATCGTCAATGAAAGTGAAGAGGATGGGAATGGGGATGGAGATGGGAATGGAGATGAAATAATAATCCCCCCAGAAATCATTCTACTCGTTGGGGCCATTGTTGTAATCATTGTTGTTGTCATTGTCGCAGTGATTCTTCTTCGACGCAGAGGTTAATTCAGTGACATGATCGAAGACCAAGTAAGAACAAAGTCTTCATTTTGGGAGGCTTGACCTCCCGACCTTCCTTTTTTTGGTGTAACAAATGAACTGGGAAAATTATGGATTTTTAGTTAATTCAGTTGGTCGTAGTGAAAAATTAATGGACGAACTCCTTGAGGACGCAACTCCCAAACCGACTACTCAAAAGTTCAGTACATTCGATTTTTATGAGAGGACAGCAGTAAGTATCAATCCATTGGGGGTCTAATCGTTGGGTTTGGATTCTATTGACAAACGAATCATTGTGGAGCTGACCTACAACAATCGCCTGTCGTTCCAAACCTTAGCCCGACATTTCGGGTTGACCGCCAAAGCCGTACGGAAACGCATAGCCAAACTCATCGAAACAGGGGTCATTCAAAAGTTTGTCCTTGCCCTGAATAGGACGGCTTGCGGAGGAGATGCAGAAACCAAATTCGTCTTAGGACATCTTTGGACGGATGGATCCGAACAAGATGAAGCCCTGATTCAACAGCTTGGTAACTATTCCGCCATATATTATGTCTTCAAAACGACGCGGAACTCCTATGGGTTTTATGCTATGGCTCTTGGATTTCAAGGGCTTTCCGATTTGACAGAATTCGTTCAAAGACTAGAAAGTGTAACGAAAGTGGAAACAGACAGCCTAATTTTCATCATAACTCCTGGATATTGGCCCGATCTAACTAAACCGCATGTCCCTGAAATAAAAACATTAACGCACGATCAATGGGCCGTTGTACGGTGTCTAAAAGACAGTCCTCGGATGCCCATCGTCGAAGTGGCACGACGGACTGGTCAATCAATGAGACGAGTTCGTAAGACTATCAATCTACTTATTGAGACGCGATATATAGTCTTCTCAACCCGTTGGATGACCACCGCTGCTGGCCATGTGATGTCGTATCTTCAGACTGATTTAGATCTCAACCAGATTTCACGCGAAGAATTTGCCAACTGGCTCTATGACAAGTATCCCTTCGAGTGTTGGGACGCCCAATATATCGTCGACTCCCCAGCGACCGTCATTCAGCTTGTTTCCGCTGAAACCATTCATATCATTGATGACATGCAAAAAACCATCAAAACTGCTCCCTTCACAAAAAATGTCGATGCTTTAGTAATTTACAAGCAGCATAAATTTGAGGGATTAGGGTGGCACTACTTGAACGAGCAACTCAAGAATGCCGGATTTGACTAATAGGATTCTTACTGCATTCGACGTTTCCAAAATACGCTGATTGCTACTACTCCGATGGCTACACCAAGGCCTATAGGAAGTAGTATCAAAACCGGGTTGATTGATGGTGGGAGTGTGGGTGTTGAAGGGATGATGAAATTTTCCACGAGCATATGATGTTGAATCCCATTGTTATCTCCAGTTATCACAACAACCAAGTCATGGTTTGGAACAACCCAAATGAATTGACCTAACCAGCCACGAGCCGCATACGCCCCTACATGCGGATACACCCACCACTGATACCCGTACCCCGCGGATCCCGGAGTGGGATGGAACGTGTGATGACAGGCCGTCGATGTGGCTAGCCATGAATGGGGCACGATGATTTGCCCATCCCAGACTCCTCCCCGCAAACATAGATAACCAATTTTTGCGATGTCCCGAGGGCGCAGATATAAATCAGAGCCACCCATAGCTGCCCCTTGGGGGTCACCTGGCCACCACCAATAGGTAATGCCTAACGGGGAGAAGAGAAATTCGTCCGCAAAGACGGTGGTATTCTGACCAGTGGCTTCAGACACGATGGCAGAGAGAAGGTGGGAACCACCGGTATTGTATACCCATCTTTCTCCCGGAGCATACTCCATAGAGCGATCGAGCACCCATTTCACCCAATCAGGACTACTCACAAGGGCACCATATTCATCTTCTTCCCAAGGGAGCCCAGAAGTCATAGTAAGCAGATGTTCTATTGTAATCGCCTCCTTTCGGGAATCCATGTTCTCGAAGGTGCGATCGGGGAAATAATCCAAGACGAAATCCTCTACGTCACCAATGTGACCCTGAGCAATGGCAATTCCTACTAGAAGTGAGGTGACGCTTTTCGAACAGGAGTGGATTTCATTGGCCACATCAAGGTTTTCGGGATGACCAAAATAGTTCTCATAGAC
>JAEOSV010000068.1 GCA_016840185.1 Candidatus Hermodarchaeota archaeon
AGTTGTCAATACCTCGTTTGGCGGACTTTTGAATGGATTTCGCCAAATCATAAATGAAGATGAGAACAAAGAACAGAACTAGCGCAACGGCAAGCACTTGGAAGAATGGCTGCAGGGTAGGAATTGGAAACATTCCAGGGAAAAAGATTGGAGACACTATTATATAGACTGCAAGTATCATGAAGATGTAAATTAGGTTGAGAGGAATGCGCCTGGGGTGATGGCGGTCTGTTGATCGCATTCCAGGTAGACGACTGATAATATAATCAGAGAAGGCGTCAGCAGCTCGTGCGAATTGCATGAGGGCTTCAATGCCAAAAAGTAAGATCACTAACAACACACCTATTCGAATTAATGAATAGCCAGTTAAGATGATGATGCCAGAGGGGTCCCAAATGGTGGGTAACACCAGAATGGGATACGTATCAAGCATGATAAAGAGCGGAACGGCAAAAATGTAAAAAAGTGAAAGTCCGATGACAATAAGCCCATTCACGAGGAATTTGGGGAAGGATGTGGCGAGTTGTTTGGCGACGTTGCGTTTTTCCTCTTGGCGTTTTTCTTCTTCGTGTTCCTGCTGCTCTTCTTCAGACATTATCAGCTACCTCATTATGGTGACGAATTAGGTATGGGGAGTAGACAATAGTTCTTTTGGAATAAAAAGCCTGCTCTTCTGAAAGTTCAGGGAATTGGACAATTATTTCTTTTCTTCGACTTTACCAGTTTGAAGGTCGATTTGAAGTTTTCGAGAGCCTTTTTGGCTGGGAATACTGACGACTAGAGTATCTTCGGTTTGCTCGACTTCAACCCAGCGTACCCATTTTCCAGTTTTGTCATCAAATTTGTGGGTTTCTGCGTCTTTGACTTTATTCAGAAATTCTTTGAGTTCGGGAATGGTACGAAAGGTGTATTCGCCCTTGGCACTGACGGCTTTGTAAGGACGCAAAGCCACAGTATCTGCGACCGCTTCTCCGCCTCGTGCAGGATAGGCTAAATCATGAAGAGTTACAACGCGATTTCTTTCCGAAAACTCTAACACACAGGTTAATCGGAGGCGCCCTGTATCCCCAAACCCTGCCTTCCCAGCGAGAGTCCGACAAGTCGATAAGACATCAGAAGATTCCACATTGCCATAATGTAACCACACATTGGCAACATCACTGATGTCAGCAGCCTTTTCTCCCCAAACTATTACTGCGCGTCCGCGTGGTTGTAGGAATCCGTCTTCTAAAATAGCACTAACTGTTTTGCTGAAATCCGATTGGTTGGTGCTTTCAGATACACGAACATGGATTGTAGCAGATACGATTTGACCACCCGCACTCTTTGCACCACGAATCATTTCCCATGCTTTTTCTTGCGCGATAACTTGCTTCATGACGTTTATCCCCGTTCTGCTTTACTTTAATGACAGGCAGTTAAACTTTCCGTATTGCAAACAAAAGAATTAAGGCATAGCACAGATGATTGAGGAAAGAGCAATCGTTTCCCTTTAAAAGCAATATTAACTCATTTGAGTTTGAACACCTATGTCATCCCGTACCGGACGTATCAGGAGCTTAGTACGCCTTGTAACAAGGCTCCGTCGTTCGGGAAGAGTCGCATTTCTTATTGACGGTCCAAATGTGCTTCGACGTGAATTTGATGTCCGTTTAGATGATTTGAAGAACCAAATCGAAGAATTGGGTAAAATTGGCGTTGCAAAAGTGTATTTGAATGAACGAGCAAGCACCAAATTATTGGAAGCCATCTCAAATAGCGGGTTTACTCCCATTGTAACCACTTCTGATGTTCATCTACACATGACCATCGAATCGATGGATCTCGTTTTAGGAGATGCTACCAAGCTCTTGGTGATTTTTAGCCGTCATGCCAGAACTGCTCCCATCCTCCGCCGGGCGCGAGAACATGGCCTTGAAACCATAGCCATCGGTTTTGAGCCAGGATTTAGTGTTGCAGTACAAAATGCTGCAGATTATGTCCTCCGAATTGACCGCCCCTTAAATCCGCAAATCCAGCAAATGAAAGGAAAAAAGAAGAAAGATAAGAAACAAGACGAGGATGAGGACTGGGACTTTGATGACTAGCCCCCACTAGCCCTAATATTGATTCATAAATGAAATGCGAACCGAATGGTTTTTACGGCTTAAGTGAGAAGGCTGCGAATTTCTTCATTGGTGAGCTGAGTAAAGACTCGTTTCTCAGTATCCACGATTGAGAGCTCCATGGCTTCTTCGTCGAGTTTATCTTCCACGACTTGTCGAAGCGTATCAATACAGAGTTTTACTGCTTGGGGCATCAGCTTAATTGAAGGTTTGTAGTGCTTTGCCAAGTATTCCCGAGCAGCTTCTGAATTATAACCAATGGCTGTAGCTCGCCAGCTCCAATAAGACCCAGAGGGGTCAGTTGTGAAAATCTGTGGACCTTGTGAATCAACTCCAGCAATCAACAAGGATACACCAAAGGGTCGAATACCCCCAACTTGAGTGTAGTTCTGTTTCAAATCACAGACTTTTTTGGTGAGTACTTCAACATCGATGGGTTCACCATAAGTAATTTGATTTATCTGACTTTGAACCCGAGAAAAATCAACAAGCACTCGAGCATCAGCATGAAGTCCGGCAATCGCACATCCAATGTGTTTGTCTACAACGTAAATTTTTTGGATTTGCTCCAAGTCCATCAGAGGAGAGGTGGCTTCTTTGTGAACACCAATCACAGCTCCATTTGCGGCTTTCACACCGATCGCGGTCTTACCACGTCGAACCGCTTCTAGCGCATATTCTACTTGATACAGTCGACCTTCCGGACTGAAAATGGTAATCGCACGGTCATAGGCTAGACTTCTTTCCATCATTTCAGTTCAACCTCTGGTAGAAGCACGTTCACCGTGTTGAGTTATAAAAGTTTGTCTCTACCATCAATGAATAGCCCCGCCGATTCATGGTAACTCGATTGACATCAATCACCATAGATTTTAAATTCCGTTCGGCTTACAGAAGTGAGAGGAGCGTTTCATATGAAAAACAAACTTCCCTTTGCCATTGGTGTAATTGGTGGCCTTCTCATGATTTCCGCTGGCGCCATTGGTGGAATCGGTTTATGGGCTTATTTACCGTTGATCATTGCAATTCTTGGGCTCCCACCCGAGGTTGCGTATGTTATTAACTTACTCCTATCTATTCTCAATTGGATTGCAGCCTTTGGGGGTTTTGCAGTCATCTTTGGTTCAGCACTTTTCCTGGTCAATCGAATTGGTACAGGACGATTCATTATCGGTCTTGGTGCAGGCATGGGAATCTTCAGCCTCATTATCCTCTTCGCAGGATACATCCTTGCAGGGATATCTCCTATCGTGTGGCCAATCATTCTCTTGAATTCACCCGCCCTTCTCGGAGCAGTCCTAGCAATTATCGCCCGGTACATGGCGCGTCCAGCAGATAAGGAATAAAAAAAGAGAATCCACCAGGATAAAGCCCCTCGATGGTAAAAACAACTTTATCTCTGGTGTGTTGGGTTTACCTCACGCCTACCTTCTGAGAAAGGGAGTGATGAGGAGTTTGATAAGTCTCAAACCAATAAGGAGGATATTGTTTCCCCGCATGGAAATACCCCCATTATCTTGATGCTGGGAAATCGAGCCTTTTAACTGTTAGTAGTACAGTGAGGCCTCTGTTTAATTCGTTTAGGGGTTCGCAACCCTCCTAAAATTGGGACGAAGTGGCCTTTCTGATGAAACGCAATGCTTTTACTGAGGAGAATCCCCGTGCCCAGTATTGGATGTGACCGATTATGGCTCGAACGCGTGTAATCATCATGGGTGCCGCTGGACGCGACTTCCATAACTTCAACGTGTATTTCCGAGATAACGAGGAATACGAGGTTGTCG
>JAEOSV010000069.1 GCA_016840185.1 Candidatus Hermodarchaeota archaeon
GCATTAACGATTGCGGGGATGAATCGTTGAAGGGTTTCACTGAAAGACGTTGACGCTTCGCGTGGTAATTCAGTGGGAAGATTATCAACGGCCATCACAACAACACCCTCACCCGATATCCCGAGTTTAGCCTCTTCCGTATGGGGGTTATAGACAAACGTGGGGTGGTCAGGTTTTGTACAATCAACTGTGAACTCAATGGCTCCATGAATATCACAGCTTATATCGCCAACAATAAGTAGGTGGGGGTTCCCCTGTGATTCATCCCAAAGCTGTTTGAGCTCTGTTTTGGTCACCATTTTCGGATACTTATCTGACCAGTAGATACAGTTCATGAGAATTGTAATGTAGGGTAGGTATTCGAAGAAGGCTGATTCGTAAAGCGATTTGCCGTGTTCGTAGTAATGTTGGAGCTCAAAGGCTCTTGTAGGATCCCTTGGGCGAACGGTATCTTCTTCGCGAAAGACGACTTTGTAGAGTAAGTGTTTGTCAGGTTCTAATGATGGGAGGTCTTTCGGAGTGATGGTTTTGTGGGGAAGTAAGTCAAAGATCGCTTGGGCACCTCGTGAGGTGTTTCCATATCCTATGAAACCAACGACCAGCGGTGCGAGCTCCGAGGCAAATCCCTCTTTCTGAATTTGGCTTCCGACTGCCTTTATAACAGACTGGAGCTCTTCCATCCCTGAATATTGATAGGTGGGTTTCATTATCGCAAAGGGATTGGGCGTAACACCCTTCTCCGTAAGTCGGTCTCCTAAACCACGAAGGGTTTCAGCCATCCCCGCGTAACCTGCCCAATTGCCAAAGAACACTAACCGTCGTCCAGAATCAACTTCAACGATTCGCTCATAATCAATGAGAGTGGCCCCGACATCCAACATTTGTTGCAGCATCGCCATATTGTAATCTTGGCCTTTAATCACATGGGCAAAGAAGAGATACACTTTCCCCGCTTCGAACACATCTTTGGGAATTTCTTTAATTCCGAAAATAACAGGAACGTCGTCTCCTTGTAAAGTTCCAATGGATGCGCCCACCTTCTTGTAGGCTTCTTCGGGGTAGGCTCTTTGGTCCGAGGATTCAACCATAAAGTCTAATCCATATACTTTTTTCAATTCCTGAACGTCCAAGGGGACAATTGGGGTCCGAAGCTCGAAGGCTTTGTCTTCCCTACGAATACCAACTTTCTTCGTCATAGAACTCCTCACAATTGTCGTGGTGGGGTTTCTCGGTTAATCGCTCTGGTAGAAAAGTCTAGTGCCTGCGCAAAGAAAAATCAGGTGAGTCGTTATCAGTACAAGCTGCAACATTAAAGATAAAGAAAGACGCCAATGGGATTCGAGTTGGTAATGATGGTAGATGCGGTTCTGAAGAAAATTGATCAAAACGCAGACAAAGCCATTGACGCAGCGAAAAAAATTTGTAGCATTCCAACAGTAGCTGCAAAAGGACAAGGCATTGAAGAAACCGCTGACCTCGTCCAAGAAATGCTTGAAGCTGCTGGAATCATCTCTGAGCGTCATGAAACCAAAGGGGCCCCTGTGATAACTGGTCACCTTGATGTGGGAGCTAAACGTACTCTCCTTTTTTACGATCACTATGATGTACAACCTGCTGAACCCTTCGACCAGTGGGATTCTCCGCCCTTCGAACCCGAAATCCGTGATGGAAGAATTTACGCTCGTGGCATCGCCGATAACAAGGGAGATACCATTTCCCGTATTTGGGCGGTTCAAGCCTTTCACGAAGCGGGTGTCGAGATACCAGTGAACATCAAGTTCGTTGTGGAAGGGGAAGAAGAAATCAGCAGCCCAAACCTCCCAGACTTCACAAAGAAGCACAGTGCCTTCCTAAAAGCGGATGGCGGAATCTGGGAATTCGGAAGTGCAGGCTATGATGGGACCCAAGAAGCATGGCTGGGGTTGAAAGGTATCCTGTATGTCCAATTGGAAGTTGAGTGCCTCTCTCATGATGCTCATTCCAGTAATTCAGCCATCCTTCCATCTGCACCATTTCGACTGGTCTGGGCTCTCAGTTCGCTCAAGGATCAAAATGAACACATTCTCATCGACGGCTTCTATGATAACGTCATCCCCATGACCGAAACGGAGCACGAATTTGCAGCGAAGGTTGATCTCGAAGAAGAAGCACGACGAGAATTCTACGGCATCGACACCTTCGTCAAGAATTACGAAGGAGCTGCGTTACGCGAGGCCTACTATTATCAACCCCATCTCAGCATCGATGGCTTAACCAGTGGTTACCAAGAAGCCGGCTCAATGACCGTTCTCCCTGCAAAAGCCTCAGCGAAGATTGATTTCCGTCTTGTAGAAAATCAACATCCCACAGAACTCCTCGAAAAACTTCGTAACCATTTAGACAAAAATGGATTCACCGATGTCAAGATTGCATGGCATGATGGATATCCCGCCGCGAAGACTCCAGTTGGTCACCCCTTTGTTAAAATCATTGACAAAGCGAACCAAAAGGTCTTCAATCACCCAATTCGGATTCACCCAACCTGTCCCGGTTCTGGTCCCCTTTACCTGTTTAAAGAATATGTGCCTATGGTTTCCATTGGTATCGGTGATCATAATTCTCGCGCCCATTCGCCGAACGAGAGTGTCCCGGTAAATAATTTCATCAAATCAATGAAGCGTATCACGGTAATTATGGACGAAATGGGTAAATGGTGACATTGGTTCACATCGGCGCGTTCCAGGCTATCCAAATAAGTTCTACGGGTTCCTCGGCACGAATCTGATGAAGCGCATTTGGTGGAATGTAAACAACCGTTTTGGGTTCGATGTCGAATTCTTCATCGGCAATAAGGGCTTTTCCTCGACCACTCATTGGGATAAAGAGTTGAGGCCACGGATCTTTTTCGCCTTCTTCATTGAGTGTTTGACCTGCGTCAAGAAAATACCATGCTGAACGGAGCCCTTCCCAGTATGCAAAGGGAATTGGTTTTGCCCCGTGTGCCTTTCCAGCGAGGTCATTTCGTATCTGGCGGATTTTAATTCTTCCTGGAACGAAGAAATAGGTTCCAAGGCGTTTTATCGTTTCCATGGAAAGCGCCATTTTTTCTCGATTCAAGAATTCGAAGTTTATTGGTCGCACATCATCCATTCGTGCTCGTGCAGCTAATGCAAAGGCATCCTTCTGATATGACGATATTTGTAACAACGTTTCGTGAGTTAGCATGAACTTGAGATCCGGCTTTTGTAATCCCGTGAGAACCTCAGGGTGTTCCTTCAGAATCAATGTTACAGCTTCATCTGTATCAGTTAGTTCAAATCCTACACGAACTTCTTCATCCGTTACTTGGAGTAATTCTTGATAAAGCTGGGCTTCCTCAAGTGCTTTTGTTATGATTTCAACAAGGGATGACATAGAATCCACATCATGAATGATATTCTGTGATTGCTTAGAGCAAGGCTCCTACAAAAACTCAATCATTCGTTCTGTTACTTCGATGCCTTAGAAAGCGAAGAATGAGGATAATCGCAATCAAACTGAAAACAATCAGGGCGCTAATCACAATTATGGGTAAAGCATTTTGGAAGGGATTAATCATCGGGGGTACATCTGCTATCTTGATAAGCCAAACATCTCTTGAACCTGCTCCAAAGCTCGTGGTGTACCCAATAAGAACGAAATCACCCCGACTTCTGATTCCAGATCGGATGATGTCTTCTTGTTCTCCTCCAAACACACGAGTCCAAAGGACGCCTCCCTCGGAATTGGTCCGTGTTATCAAAAGATCCGCTGACGTTGTGGTATAGGTATAGCCGATGTAGGCATGGCCTGAAGTTTCACATTGAAGAATCGTTCGGAGATAATCGTCGCTTATACTTCCGAATGTTGTAGACGAAACTTCTGTGCCATCACTATCCGTAGTTACAGTCCACCCATCATATGTTCCAGTTCCATAACTGTTCGTAAACCCTGCAATTACAAATCCGTCATTAGCCTCTGCCGTTAATGACCGAAAGAAGTCATTGCCCTCTCCTCCAAAAGTTTGATTCCAAATAAGAAGACCTGCACTATTAGTTCGTAGTAGCCATGCGTCAGGATGATATTCGGTATACGTCCCCGAGTGATCGAGGGTTGCAAAACTGCTGTTAATTTCCCCTGAAATAACAAACCCTCCATCATTAAGTTCTTGGATTGACCGACCAATATCATCCCCAACTTCTCCGTAAGTACGGTTCCACAATACATTTCCAAAATTGTCAGTACGAATTAACCAGATGTCATAGGTTGCTAGATGGGTGACTGGATCTTCAGAACCATAGCTTCTGCTACTTCCAACGATGGCAAACCCTCCGGAACTCACTTCAATAACAGCAAAACCTTGATCGTTATCAAGCCCTCCATAGCTTTGGTTCCATAAATGCGTGCCATCCGCCGCTGTCCGTACAAGCCACGCATCAGAGCGACCGGAGGGATTACTACGGGAATATCCCGTCATGGCAAACCCGCCGGCTGCACACTCAATAATCCAGTATCCGGCATCATCATTTGGACCACCTATGGTTTGATTCCAAAGCATGTTGCCATCCCAATCTGTTCGGATGAGCAACAAGTCGGTATTCGTGACACCCGCACTGAGTGTCCCGCCAACAATAGCATAACCGCCATCCCGACACTCAATAATATCATTCCCATAATCTCCCAAAATTCCGCCATACGTTCGGTCCCACAAAATGTCAGAACCTACAGTATTCTTCATAATTCCAGCGTGTACCACAAAAGAACCTGTAATGGTTAGCATACACAATGAGCAGAGAAGAACTATCCCCCGAATCTTCAATCTCATCTTGGTATTCTCCTTAAATTATGTGAATCAAGTTCTCTCTTTCATTTCAAAACGTTAGTGATTCCGGCATTGGCAAGGCAATAACAAAATCATACTTATTTTTAAGGAGATTTTCCTAACTACATGCTATGTCTGAAAATAATGATTATCGGCTTTTTCAGATCCTTAACCTTCTCGCCGTCATTTCAGTGATTATCATAAACATTCTAGCGAACGTACTCCCGATCTTCGGAGTGAACACAGGGAATGTCTCTGATGCTTATCCCAACTTCTTCACTCCCGCTGGCTATGTTTTCGCAATCTGGTTCATCATCTATCTCCAAGCCATCATCTTCTTAATCTATCAAGTTCGTTCAAGTCAACGCAGTGAAAGTTATCTCGGAAAAATCAGTTTCTTCTATTTGTTCGCAGGTCTAGCAAATATTGCATGGATCTTCACATTCCATTACTCCTATGCTTACATGGTTGCAAATCCACCGTTCTTCTTGCTATCCGTGGTGCTTCTTCTTGCAGTATTTCTGATGTTATTATTCGCCTATCTACGCTTAGGAGTTGGTATTGGCACGGTTCCACGGAATGAAAAACTCGCTGTCCACTTACACTTTAGTGTCTATCTTGGATGGATTTCTGTGGCGACTATTGCTGCAATTGCCTCTGCTATCAATATACTCATACCTGGCATCCCTGCGGAAACCCAACATCTTGCCACTGCTGCTATGCTCTTCGTTGCACTATTACTCTCGTTGATCATGGTGTTCCTTCGTCGGGATTACGGATTTGCCGTAGTTACACTATGGGCAGCTATTGGTATCGGTGTGAAATGGATGGTTATTGCAATGATATTCTACAGTGCAATCGCGGTCGCAGTAATACTAATCCTTGGGATGCTTATCATTCCCTATCTGAAGAAATCCAATCTCATTCAATACTACAAAGGCTCCTGAAAAATCCGCCATAAGCGACAATATTCATTACGTCGAAACTCGGCATCCTTCTATTTAATACTAGGACTCCTCGGTATAGTTCGGAAAAAACTCTCACCTTCCCCGTCTTCGAAAAATAACAAGGACCACGATAACAACCATAATGATGACAATGACACCAACAGCAATTACTAAGCCCAATGCCGGATTCGTTGGGACAATTCCCGAAGCTTCTATGAGCCAGCAAGCAATGATTTGCATCAGTTCCCATTCGGAATCAGAATCGTTCAATCCATCTTGGAAATCTGTCCCATCTCGTACATCGCCTTCTTCGATTTCAGGATGTGGACTAGAAAGAAACACAGTGCCTAAACCATATTTGAAGGTCACCATGCAAGGAAGTCCGTTTTGTGCATAACTGGCTATAGTAGTAACCTGAGACATATCTGGAGCATCGAAGTAACTGCCTGTCCAACTAAGTATTGAGTACGAATCTGGAAGACTTGTTAAATCCGGTCCAGTCGTGTTTTTATGTAAGTTGATTGAAACCAGACTTTTTCCAATGGGGAGGTCGGGTAGCATGTTTTGGAGTTCAACATCAAAGAGCCCAAAATGAGGCCATTCGAAGAATGTTCCTCCGTAAATCCCGATGTATGCTCCGCCACCCGCAATGAAATTCCGAATTATATCATATCCTGCAGTGGTCATTTCATCGCGTAAGGTGTAGGGAGAGATTCCTGGCATTACCAGCAACGAATGGCCCACAAGCGTCCCATTCAACATAGCATCAGGAGAAACCAAGGTAATTTCGGCATTCAACCACGCAAGCATATGAATTATTGCTGTTCGACTCGCAAGATTCTCAGATGAATGCCCACCCGTGTACACAGCAACGCTCACTCCCGATAAATCCGTGGAATCCTGAGCGACCACACTCGGTGAGCTAGTTCCTGTCATCCATACGAGAGAAAACATCAAGAAAAGAATGCAAAAAGTAACCACTTGCTGCCGATTAAAGTGAATTGGGGAGTTAAACATTCAGTAATCACCAGCTGTCACCTCCATGCTCATTCGACAAATATACTCGGATTGTGTCCAGTTCAAAATATGGCAAAAAATTCGCAGATAGCTACAGGTTCTCGAACAATCTGGTTCGGAAAATGAATGTCACCCTATAATGACCATTGCAGGGAACCGATGATTTAAGTTCAGAATAGCAAGCTCCTCAGTGGTGAATCAGCCTTGCCAACAGAAAGACAGAGTCAACAATCAACAAACGAGCTTCCTGCTGTTCCAACCACGGCTGTCTCACTCGAATCCCAAAGACGTTCCACCTCGACCTATGTTTCCTTTGTGCTTATTTTCTTTGGTGCAATGGTCGCAGTAGTGAACGTGGTAAATGCACTTTATCTCCAGTTTTTCGTCCTTCTCCCTTCAATTCCCGATTGGATGGGATTTCAAATCTACAACTACTTGATTCTTGACGCTTTTCTAGTCGGTGGAATCATTTTCATGTTCGCTGGTGCCACAATCATTTATTATGAGAAATCATGGCCAACTGGCGGAGTTCTCGCACTGTTTGGTGCCTTTATGACCATCTCACTCTTCGCAATACTCTTGGGTGCTTTAGGGGCGTTCATTAATCTCTGTACCCGCCCAGAACCGAAGAGAACATAAACGATGGGCACTACACATTCAGTATCCCCAATCCAAGGAGTCACCACATTGCCATCAATCATTGATATTTGGGACCAAGTTCGTCAGATGAAACAGCCATGGGCACCCAAAGAAATTGCACGTGTTAACGATCAGGTCATCCGGCTCGCGCTATTTGATGGTGAGTTTCCCATGCACAAACACTCAACCGCAGATGAACTCTTCTTCGTTTTAAAAGGCCAAATTACTATCCGGGTTAAGGGGCAACCGGATATCGTGTTGAGTGAAGGGAAAATGACGGTTATTCCCCGTGACATTGAGCATTCTCCGAAAAGTTTAGAACCTTCATATGTTTTGATGTTTGAACCCGTCGAGCTTAATCCAACCGGGGACTAATTCTGACCATATCCAAGAAAGAAACTTTGAATGGATACACACACGTGATATCAATCTTAACCTAACGGATTAGTACAATCCAACACACTTTTCCTTCTAGCTCTAACACATCCATGGCGATTTAGCAATTGAAAAACCGAACTTGGAAATACTCAGGGCCAATCTTCGATTCACATACCCACATTTGGAATACCTCCAATCTCAGTCAAACTGTTAGCGAACAACAACAATTAGGCATCAAATCCCAGCTGGTGATTGCCCACCAATCGGAAGTTAAGGCATTTACAGAAGAAAGATATCCTAGGAAATTCGTTTTCGCGAAATATCTTTCCACGCAGAACATCATAAATTTGGAAATTGATGTTGTTCTCGCTGAAATCGATAGTATGCATGACAGTGGCTTCTCCTTAGCAAAAATGTGGGCAGCGCCGGGCTGGCGGAATTACTACAAGAATTTCAAAGGCTCATTTCACCTCACGAATCAACATTACAAACCGATATTTGAGAAACTAGCCAATGAGGGTTTTCCTTTATTGCTCCATATGGCTGACCCTGACACTTACTATGCTACCACGTATGCGAACTCTGAGGTCTATGGGACCAAAGAAGAGCATCTGAATGAACTCGAAAAGCTTATTCAAAACTTTCCAGACCTTCAATTTCAATTGGCACACTTTGCCGCACAACCCGAAATCCATCGGCTCCCCCATCTCGCTGAGTGGTTTGACAAATATGAGAATATTGTCATTGACACAGCTTCATCACGTTGGATGGCCCGAGAACTTAGTAAGAATCCTGATGTAGCCCGTGAGTTTCTTATTCGCTATTCAGACCGTATACTATTTGGCACGGACGCCACTTTGAATTCTTCTCCCACCGAGGACAACCATTCTGAATTATCTCCATATAACGCTCGCTTAGTGGCGCAACGGATACTTTGGGAAACGAACGAGCAACGTACTCCCCTTCCTTTTCCTGACAGAGATACAGCTGCAACTGGGGGGACTTTTATCAATGGGCTCGATTTGCCAACTCGTGTGCTAACCAATCTGTACTGGAAAAACGGTCAACGTCTCTACGACTTCTGAAATCTTACTCTCTCTAAGACCTGAAATATCACAAAGTCTTAATTAGTTCGAACCCAGCACAAAGGCTCTACACTGATCTTTGATTCGGAGGAACATCCTATCATGGCAGATGACACAACTGCAACAACATTAATTCTCATCGGAGCAATCTTCCAGATAATCATTGCAATCTTCTTCCTCATCGGTGGGGCAGGTAGCAGTATCGGAACCGCAATTGGATTTCTTCTAGGAGGTATTAGTGATCCTTTAGATTGGGTTTGGGTCTTTGTTCCCGGTGTCCCACTGATGGTCTTTGGAATCCTTGGGCTTTTCTTCGGTATCTTCTGGCTCCGATGGCGTCACACGCCCCAAGAATTCAAACAAAAGCTCATTATGACCGGTATTATCGCCCTCATCTTCACTGGTGTAGTTCCGGGATTACTGATATTGATTGGTGGCGCAATTGTACCAGAAGAGGTATGAGTGGGTTTTTCAAAAAAACAGTGAGTTAAATCCGAAGTAAACGATTACATCTCTTTTCGGCAAATGAAATACCCCAACGCCACACCAATCATCACACATCCACCTACTTGGCAGGCAAGGACAATAATATCAAGGTTAGGAAAGTGAAGAATGATACTCGTGATAATGAGTACAAACGGAATTACCAATGCAACCCCTGCTCCTGCAAAAGCCATAATTCCCATTGCAAAATCCAGTCGGTCGTTAAACCGATAATCACGAACCAACATCGAGCACCTGTACTTAGGGACTCGACTTAACATCTGTTTTTTCCTTTACGGTTCCGGCTAAGAACGTAAACGTTGCAAAACAACTGAAAGAATCGAATACAAATAGCTCAAAATAGACTATAATTCGGTGGTTGATTTGATTGAAGACCTAATTTTCCGAATTATCTTCGTGGTGATGTATGCAATCTTTGGGTCTACTCGCATCTACTACCGGCGAAAAGCCACAAAATCAAGAAGTGAACAAAGCGACGAACCTACTAAAACGGAACCCATTCGTAATTGGGCTCACATTGCCATCTCTATCAGCATTCTCGGGATGATTATCGCCTACATTCTCTACTTGTTTATCCCACCATGGACACTCTGTTTTCCACTTCCTTTTCCATCAATTCTCCGGTGGTTTGGAGTACTTCTCGGGTTTTGTGCTGTTCCCTTCCTTATCTGGACCCATCGAACGTTGGGGCGTTGGTGGTCTGCGGAACTGGAAATCCAGAATGAACATCGAATCATCACAACCGGTCCCTATGCCCGTATTCGCCACCCCATGTACACTGCGTTCATCGTTTTCACTATCGGAACCGTTCTCCTCGCTGCCAACCTGTTTGTCACCATTTTTGGGCTCCTTGTAAGCATCTTACTCTATCCTATATCAAAGACAGAAGAACAAATGTTACTCAACGAGTTTGGAGACCAATACTACGACTACATGAAACGCACGGGTCGATTTGTACCCCGAATCCGACAACTGAAGGAAGCCGAAGATGACACCAATCAACAAGAGGATGAGAACAAACATTCTCCAAAACCCGCCAAGAATGGATAAATGCCTTAATATCGATAGGCTGCTATGTACGACAACAAATCCTCAAAATATGGACTAGTATTATATTCCAAAACACACCCCATACGCTCAAAGAGGACTGATTACGTGGCAAAACCTACCATCACATTTCTTGGCCAGTCGGGATTTCTCCTTCAATATCAAGATTCAAGCCTTTTGATTGATCCCCAAAACAAAGCCGCCGGTGACCGCAAAGGCAATATTGTGTATTGCACCCACAACCACTCTGATCATGTCGGCGGCGTCAACATCTTCATGGAACAAAACCCCGTCGCCTTCCTCATGGGAAACACGCAAGTCGCCAAAAAATTCAGAAAATGGACACACCGAACCGTCGTAGTACACCCTGGGGAATTTGTCCAACAAACTCCATGGAACCTCAGTTTCTTCCAAGAACCCCATGGAATCTTCAAAGGAAAGATGAATCTAGCCGTCATTGTTCGAGCCGATGATTTTCGGTTCGGTCACGTTGGTGATGCTGTGCGATTCGATAGCTTTGCTAAGGCTAAGCTAGATGTGATGGCTGTTCCCATTTTTGGAGGATTTACTGCATCCCCTAAACAAGTCATTGAGCAATTGAAAAAATTTGACACACCTCTCCCAACCATCATTCCAATGCATTGGGTCCTAAGGAGTCCTTCTGGATTTTGTAAACTCTTCAAAACTGAATTTCCAGATTCAACATGCATTGTTCCAGAAAAAAATACTGAAATTCAAATTCCATAATACAGAATTCCGAGATTATCTTCTATCTGTTAACGTCAAAAGTTGTATCCTTCTATAGTGGGAAATCTGCTTGTTGGAAAAAAGTCGATGCCCTCTCAAGGATCCAATCTATAACCTTATTTGTTAGAGAAATCTTCTCGTTACTAGTCACAGGAAAAGTCTCCTAACTCCGCACCAAGGAGCAGATGAACTCAATCGTTGGCCAATGAGCATCCACCTCATCAAAACAATCCTTTCCAAATTGGTGAAAATGTCCATCTAACTCCAGCACGCGACGCAACTCCGCCCTGGTCAACAACTGGGGAAACTCCGGAAGATCCGCAAACACCTTCAAAATGGACACATCAGCTTTTTCCCACACCAGCTTATCAACAACTAAAACCGCCAACGCAAACTCCGATGGACGCCAATACGGACAAAAATCAATAATTGCAGGCGGAA
>JAEOSV010000070.1 GCA_016840185.1 Candidatus Hermodarchaeota archaeon
AAGGAAATTTCTTCAAGGATTTTCGCCCGACCAATCTTTACTGAAGTCTGGTCAAACTCGATAATCTTCGGAGCTTTCTCTTTTGTTCCCATAATCATACACCCGAGTCCTTAGCTAGCTCCCGAAGTCGTTTGAGCATATTCTCTAACCTGTTGGCCGGTTCACCGGAAGTAATCCGCAGTTTTTCAATACGGTCCATACGGCGATCAGTGAGGGTCCACTCCATTTCACGAATCAACGCATGAGTAGTATTCAACGTATTCTCGATATTCTGAATTGTTTGTTCATCCAATACGGGCGTTCGCATTCGTCGCCTTCGACGATACTGGTTCGTAAAGTAAGTTCCAATAATTAGAATCGTTAAAAGCATGACTAGAAAGATTTGGATTACCATAAACGTTAGAAAATCCGGTTCAGTTGGTGGAGGCGGTTCCACTGGTGGAGGCACATAATAGAAATGCATGAAGATCGAGGTGCTGGCATACTCGCCTGGTGTGGTGAAGGCAATGACTGAGAAGGTTTGCACCGTCTCTATCCCAGTATCTAACCCTGTCCAATTTGCGAAGAGAAAGCTTCCATACCGACCCTCCGTCACTTCAAACGCAATAAAGAACATTTGTGTTCGATTTGGAAAAACATAGATGATGAACATACCAAGTCCCTCAACACCTCCTCCAAGGTCACCATACGCATCAATTACAAATCCCGCATCATTTCCAATATAAAACCTTGAATTAGTTCCACCAGTGGTTCGGATCGTCAATGTTAAGGTTTTTCGAAAGAGATTCTGAATAGTCTGATTGACAAATCTTAGATTGTCCAAAGACTGAATGTACGAATTCGAAAAAAGGGTGGAGCACCCAATGACAAAGAGTTCTTTGTTATCCTCAGTCAAATAGATTCCAAATTCAGTACCGTTAACCCATGCGAAGGTCTGAGCAGTTCCTGTCGTAGTTAACACTGTTCCATCGACAGTAGTGATAATGTTCACTCCCGAGGTAAAGGGGGTCGAGGGATGCAATTCAGTAGTATTCAACCCAGTGACTTTCCCGCCCACTTGAATACTCTGGTTCCATAGTAATTGGTTCAATGCGGTATGATTTGATGAATCGGGATGATCGACTAAAATCAACACCTTGAATCCTGATTCAATGAATTCGGAAATTGCTAATGTTTCGTTCGGAGTAAATCCTTTCTCGGGATCACAAATGATGAGCCCGTCAAACAACTGGAGAACCGTTGAGTTGATTTCAGAAATCAAGGGAATATCCGCAAGATTCAACTGGGCATCAGCAAATAATTCTCGAAGTCGAGAATAGCCAGTTAAAATAGTGTCACCGATTTCGTCAAAGAGTGATAATATTTCGGTGAAATCTAAATCCGAAAAATCAAGATCTTCGAGATTGGAAAAATCCAGACCTTGGTTATGAATCGAGTCAAAGAGAATTACTGCTTTAGGATAAGTTACTTCGATAATGAATGGTTGGGTGAATTGCCATCCATCAGAAGCCGTTAGAACAAGATTTCCGTAATAGGGTCCTGCTTCGATAAATGTGGGGATGAAGAAGATAATTTGAAATTGTGTACCCACAATGATGTTGGTTATACTATCGGGAGCAACATCGGGTGGGTTATCCCACTGTGTAATATTTCGGTCAATTGGGAAATCGAAGGTGTTATCAAAGTAATTTTCGATGGCAATGGTAAGTGAGTTGATTGGGGTTGTGGTGAGAAGGGTGAAGTTGTAGATGGCATAATCATTGGGGAATCGAAGTGTCATGGGACCATACGGAAGATATGTGGGAATCAGCATCCGCATTTGGGGAGGGGTACTAATGAATACGTCTCGATAGGCCAGATTATCAAGGGGATAGAGATCTTGGGGGATTGTAGGAAGGATGAGGTCGAAATCAATGGTGGGTGCAACAAGCCATCCTGCAAAATAGATGTCTGCAACTTCGGGATTCCATTCTACAACGAGTTTCTGGAACTGAAAGGGTTCAAAGACACCAAGTTGGAAGTAGCGAGCAAAGATTGCGCCTCCTTGGGGTTGAGATCGGTTGGTGAAATAGGCTGCGATGGAATCAATTCCGGCATCGCCGATATTGAGCACAATGACGGAGGTCTGATATGTTGAATTAGTTGTTCCTGTCCTAGCCAAATCAATTTGAATCATACATAGGTCAGTCAGTGGAAAAGCAACTGTAGCGAATTCCGTTTGGTTAATCCCATGAACGAGTGCAGTGAAATTACGACCAAATCCCAACGTCATTGACACATTGAAAGAATTTGCCCCCGCTGAGAGATTTCCAAGACGCCATTGAGTTACTAAACCCACACCTTCATCGCTTGCATAGTTTGGTGATTCAGTTAGTGACTCATTTTGAAGCTCGTCACCAACTTCTTCGAATGAGCCTACACTAAAACTTGTAAATGGGGTTGAAGCATTGACACCAATATACTGGTCAACGCGGGTCGTCTCATTGATTGGTAATACATCACCATGAACATGAAAGAGATTAGAGGTGGTGTTGAAAAATCCCTGTTGAATGGAGGTTTCATTCGCTCCGCTAAACAAGTCGAAGTTCCATTGACTATACAATCGTATATCCGTCACGTTTTCAGAGCCAATATTGAGAAAAACGAAGGAGAGACGAAACGCGTTCGAGGAAGGGCCAGAGGTTACCTGCCATGATTCAATACGGGGAATGATAAGCAAGTCACCATAGGACAGTATTCCTGTCGCTCGAACATATTCTCCAAACGGAAGTCCTGTCCAATGAAATTCTTGCTCAACATCAAGAAACGCAAAAGGAATTGGACTACCATCGCCAACAGCGAGATGAAACATCCCAAAGAGCATATGAAACAAGGATATATTGGTAGCAGTACTTGTTACAAGGGCCCCGATTGTTGTCGAATAACCGCTCATTAACAAGGTTACGTTTTCTTCCGTTGACTCGCTAATTAACATCCCATAATAGGGTAAACCAATACCAATACTCCGGGCACGATAATCTGATGGGAACGGGTTATGCAGAACAGAGAGCTCGCCATACGCTCGAGTTGTATTGAGAAGACCGGCGCCCTCAATATTCGGTTCTGATGTGACGGGTATTGCTCCTCGGCGCATTCCGATTGAGAGGGCTTCAGGGGTGGCAAATCGGCTTCCCTGTAGGAGGAGGCAGGCCGCTCCTGCAGTGATTGCTGCAGATGCTGCTGTTGTACTTGCCTGTGTATAGTTTTCGTCGATGGGTGTTCCGAAAATTCCACCTCCGATGAAGTCGATATCTTCTGGAGAGATGTCAATGGAAATATTTCCAATATCAGTTGGGAAAATATTGTAGAGGGATGATGAGATAATGTCGACACCGGGTGCAATCAGATCTGGTTTGGTTCGGAAATCGAAGGTCGGTCCGCGACTACTGAAATCAGGTATTTGCCCTGTTGCGCTATCATAGGCTCCCACGGTCAGGGCGGCTAAGGATTCTCCAGGCGACATGATTGTCAAATGGTTTGGACCTCGATCTCCTGCGGCGCAAATAACTAAAACACCTCGCTCAGTTGCACTCATCACAGCTTCAGATAATGGATCGCCTGGCATTCCCAACGTTGAGAAGGGAAGTAGAATAATATCCGCACCATTAGTTACGCTCCATTCGATTCCGCGAATAATCCACGAAGAATACCCCGTTCCGTCACCTAAAAGCACCTTGGCACTCATGAGCTGTGCTACCGGGGCAATACCTGTATAGTTCCCATTAGATGCTGATCCTGTTCCAGCCACTAGACCTGCACAGTAAGTTCCGTGGCCATTCAAATCAAAAGGAAAGGGATCTCCTTCCGCAAAGGATACCTGTGCCAATACTTTGGGGTCATAGGTAGTTTCATTGTCATCCATATCATCGAGATCAGAGTGGGTAGTATCAATTCCTGTGTCTAAGATGGCTACTGTAGTATGAGATCCGTTCAGTCCCAGTGTGTATAGGGGATTCGCATTAATTGTGTCTCTTGGATGGAGATATCCATTGGGTGGTAAAGGATTATTGGAATCTGAGTCCAAGGAAATGTCTAATTGGAAACCAATGTCGGTCCAAAGCTTTTGGATATGGGGGAGACCAGCGATATCGTTGAGTTCGCCAACTGTAGTATGTAATGAAATAGCATGAATCAACTGATGATAGGCTTTGATTTTTGTCATTGTTGCAGTCTGAAGGATGGCTCGTTGAGCAGCCTTCCAATCTGAATTGTCTGACAAACTAGCAATGACATCGACTGGAAGCTCCGGGTCTTCAGAGGAGGAAATAAGTTGAATGAGTGGTCCTGAGAGTTTTGATGCAGGTGTCAACGGTTCGGGATTTCCGTTGAGGTTCATCACTGATAGTTGACTAGCTGAAAATAATATCGTCAGTAGGAACATGGAGATGAGTAACATTCCTGACAGTGAAACCGCGGTACTTCGTTTCGGCTGCTTAGGTTGTTCCACTCTTAGCTACACCTCCAATTGTCGTCCTGTGATGAGAATGAAATAATCAGTCATGTCAACACCCATTTTGGGTTTGACGGTTTTGATTTGGATATCCTGGGATTGAAGGGCACGTACAACACGCTCTGACATTTCGATCAGGGGAACTTCACTGAAAATTTTGATGAGCTCACCCCTTTCTAAAACATGAATTATGCCTGTGACGTCGTGAAGTAGGGATGCTATACCTGGTCGTGGCTGCTGGAGGATAATTCCTACGGCGTACCCTTTACCTGGAAGCGAGGCCTTGAGTTCAGCTGGGCTTCCATAAGCAACAAGGCTGCGTTCTCGCATAAATACGCCTACGGTGTCGCAGTATTCACCTTCTCCGGGGTAATGTGTTACTACAATCATACTGGTTCCATATTCTTGGTTCAAATAATCCAAATAGTCCCAGAGCTCACTTCGCATATCGGGGTCGAGCCCAGATGTCGGTTCATCTAGAATTAATAGTTGTGGTCGGTGAACCATCGAAATGGAAATCGACGCCCGACGCTTTTCACCTCCAGAAAGAGTCTTAACAGTTTGATTGCCCTTTTCAAAAATCCCCATTTCTCGTAGCAAGACTTTCCCTCGGCGAACAAGCTCACGCTCTGGAATACCATACTGCTTCCCGAACTCGATGATGTTTTCTAGTGGTGAAAAATTCTGATACATATATCCTAAATCTTGGGGCACAAAACCAAAAATTGGTTTTACCTGTTTTCTCTGCGTGGACTTGATACCTCCAATAACCACTCGACCTCGTGTTGGAATGATGTCACCAATAAGCGCCCGGAGTGTTGTGGATTTTCCTGAACCAGATTCTCCGATGATTCCCATGATTTTTCCGCTGGGGAGTTTGAATGACACATCACGAATTATGTCAAAGTTATTATCGACAGTGACGGTAAGATTTTCGGCAACGATGACGTTTTCCACTTTCCCTCGTGTCCGTGCATAAGCAGGTGTAAAAAGCATTTTATGAGCAAGAACATCTGGAACAATACTAATTAATTCCCGCATGATTTCTGGGGCGGTTTCGCGACCCCCAATCGTTAACACCTGAGCTGAACTCTCAGTAACTCGAGAAGTTGGTGTTGTCCGCAATTCAAGGAGTCCAACCCTTAGACGCTCCATTCGTGCGTTTGTCACAATTCCTTTGATATTCATCTCCTGCCCTTCTTTATTGATGCCCCAGATTTGCGCATCAACTTCTGTGTAAGCAAGGAGTTCTTGAACCCGTTTAACGGCTTGATCAATTTCTTCCCCGTCAAAATAGAATTCATCATGGATGTTTCGACGGAGCCAATTCATCATAACCAGTTGTTTAGCGGCAATTTCCTCTCTTTCGGTCTTATCTGATCCAATTGTTAAAACGGCTCCAACAAATCGTTCAGATCCATTAATCACTGAATTTACGAGTAATGCAATTCTGCGTCGCCGACGACGTACAACGTTAAGCACTCGACCTTCAACCGCAATCTCCTCATTGGTTTGCCGCAATTTTCCGGTAATCTGAGCATGGATTTCTCGGTCGCTTCGTTCCTCAATCCAATCTAAAGCATCATCAAAGCGTGAACCCGCAAAATAGTTCTTCTCCACGAAGACGGGAATATCGGGTAGTTGTTCCATTCTTTTCACATCCCCTTTCCTCTATGCGAGTGTTCGTTTCCTCCATAATACCAAGATAGACATCAAAATACCACCTACAATGAAGATTAGAATCCGAAGTATTTCTTGCCAAGCCGATATCAAGGGAAGGCCCTTAAACGCGGTTTCCTGAATCAGTTGCATTCCCAGGTTCATGGGAAGAAATTCTGAAATGATACCCACATCAATGAACATTCCACTGAGAATCATCATAGCCAGAAGTAAAAACAGAAACCCCTGATTCGCCTGCAGACGGGATGTGGATAAAGATGAAATCACAACACCGGAGACGGATCCTGCCAACGCCATTAGACTTACAATGAATACCAAGGTTAGTAAATCAGTTCGAAGATTCAACCCAAATCCGATAATCCATAAAACTAGCAATAGGATTCCTTGAATCATACCAATAATTGTGTAAGCAGCCACTTTTCCAAAGATGACTTCCACTTTGCTTGTTGGAGTGAGTAACATTCGTCGAAGAGGAATATCACCAACAATCGACTGACAAGAAATCAACGCGATTGCCATGAAGATACAAAAAACAACAAGAAAAGCTCCAACCTGAACGGCTAGTACATCACCTTCAGGAACAAATTCAACTTGGGGAACAGTGAGAATCTCACTCTGAATCCAACCTAATCTTTCACGAAAGAGTAACGACGCTGTGGTAACTGTGATAATGGCTTCCCCTTGACCTCGAAGTTGTGTATTACTTGTATGCACATTAACTATTGCCGGCAAATTCATAGAAAGTGCGTGCTCAAAACCATCTTCAATAATAACGTACGCATCGATATCATTGAAAAACAATGCTTGATACGCATCAGACGCGTTTTCAAACATTGTAACTGTAACTCCATCAAGACCAGCTAGCGTCGCAGTGAAATTCTGGGAAAGATCAAGACCCGGATAAGTATCGGTGGTATCCAAATCTACAACACCAAAGAAGAGGGGCACCGTTTCTGCTTGTATGTCATTTTGTTGAATCGCGAGAGCCAGAGTTCCAATGGTCAAAATCGGCAACATGAATACTAGGAGCATAGCTGTTCGGTCTTTGATTATCGTTTGTATCTCCTTGCGAGTTAGTGATATGATTCGTCTGAGGGGTTCAATTAAGCTCATAGTAGTCAATCCCCGATTGACTAACGGAAAGCTCAATAAAGATTTTTGGTAAAGACCGTCTTTCTCTCCTGCTTTTTTGGTTCCCAACAATGGACAAGGAGGTGAACCTCTCTTGCCCAAAGGTTTTTTTGCTATCTATCGAAGGATGACTATAGCGGCATTATTCCTCGGAAATTGCAATAGTGTAGAAGGTTAGAGATAATGAGGGACGAGCAACCACCCAGTAAGCCAGCGGATGTAGTTGCCTGGGCCAAGCGATGGCAACCTAAATGGCAAACCCACATTACCTTCCCAGAAAACGCGTTTTTTGTCAGTTTATATGATTTCGTGAACCGCACAGATGACCTTGATGTCACAATCATTACGGGAGAACATCGGTTATTGCTTCGATTCGAACATGCCTATGACCCTGAGGGATTCCATTACTCAATGAGCCTGCCTGATATCGAGGCCACATTTGAAATTGTGCCCTTCAAACCTGATTATGGAGTGCTGAAGAAACGAAGCTTTTCGAATCGTGCAAAAGAGTTTGATCGATTTGCTCAGAATGAATTGCTTCGGATGCCAACCGCTCAACAAGGACGACAAATTCGTGAACTCGTCGAAGTTATGAAACTACTTGATTTCGCCCCAGAAGTCATTCAAATCACTAAGGAGACTCTCTTCGGGAATCCAGATCCCTCGAAGTATCGCTACCTCAACAATCCTGTGTCCTTTCTAAATCTCCAGAATGGCTGGATTGTCGTTCCAGATTCCTCTTTGAAAATCAAACTCAATCTCGGTGTTGAGTATGAACACGTCTTCCGGCTTTCCTACAGATTTGATGCTAAGGAAGGACCCGTCGTCGAGAACTATCAAAAATACGAATCCGCCCTCCAACACTTATCAACCCAAACCATCCGCCGCGTTTTTTCCAATCTCGGAACCTACACCTCAATCATCCATAACCCCTTTTTCAGTGATATCAGCCAACGATTCCCCGTTCGCTATGTCGCATTGAACAATGGGCTTCTTGTAGCCTCTCTGGGTGAAGGGTCTACCTGGGAAAAAGGCACCTTCGAATTCTACAAACCCACCGAAAAAAAAGAACGATTATTTGGACTCCTTGAAACCGAGTAGCAGACACATTGGTTCTGCATCTTCGTGGGATTATTCTTCGCTCGAACGCTGGTACTTATCTTCAATTCTGATGATGTCGCCCCACATTTGTGTACTGACTTCAAGAATGAGTGTATCTTCGAGGGGATGAAACTGATGATGCATGCCCGGAGGAATGTGGACCGTTTGGCCTGTCGTGAACACCTCGTCCTTTTCACCATAAATCAATCGAATACGTCCAGATATGATGTAGAAGATTTCATCTTTCTTTTCGTGATAATGAAGCGAGCTTGCTTTGCCTTGAAAGAAAAAAAGTTCCTTGAGGTTTAGTTCACGAAATTTGCCAACGGGTCGTTCATATCCCCACGGTTTTTCCTTCTTTTCACCGAGGGGAACATCACTCGGTTTCCCCATACCCTGTGTTCGCTCCAAAAAAATTCGTAGCTGTGTGTCACATTCCCTCGTCAATGATACGATCAATTATTTTCTGTAATTTCTCGTCGCCTTTGATGCGTTCAGGTCTCCACGTTCGTCCTTCATGGATGCGTTCGGGTTCGTTCAGAATCTCTGCCATCACAGCTTCAAGGGATTTTGCAGCCCTTGCATCTAACCTGGCGCATTGACCAAAATAGTCACAATTCTTCACGGTGCAGACGCTTCCCACGTCTAACCGATACACTCCTGGCTGTAAGGGGATTGCCTTTACTTGAAGCGGGCAAGTGGTCGTCTCATCAGAGTAAACTCGAACCCCGTTTTCTTGATCAATCACTTTCATTCGGGATCCTATTATTCGCTGAGCACCTTGCTGAATCTCATCAAGAGTAGCAACGACAACTAAATCGCCGAATTCTCCTTTCTCTGGTTTCTTTGTCATCCCGTGTCGCACCCACGTTAAACGGTTGCTAGCCGTACTAGTAGTATTCTCCTAAGTAGCATCGCCTTATATGCATTTACGTCCCCTCATAAGGCAGTTTGACCCTAGTTGCCAAGATACAATAGCAGACAGAGCAGGAACATCATGGCCGCAAAGAGAACGATAACAACAGCCAGCTCAATTGAAAACAAGGTTCCGAGTGGCGTTCCAATAATGAGAACCGGGTAAATGAGTAAAGTGATAATTACAATGAGAAACACGATGCCAATTAACCATCCACGGCGCCGACGACTAAACAGCATTATTCAATTCACCTATGACAGGTTCAGCGTCACAGTTTTTGACCTTTTCCTATAAGCCTTTCGTCAGTGTCAAAATTCAACTGACTAATAAATTGGGTCAACGAACACAATTCATCAGGAAGCCTTATGTGATGTACAGCTTGAAGAGACTAACTAGGAAATCAGGTGTGTGAAACGTGTTCCTTTCGGTAATCTCGATTGCGGCAATTCTCACACTCCTTAGTGGTATCCTATCTGGAATCGGACATTCAATCCAAAGATACGGTCTAGACAAACTACCTGAACTGACACCTCGGGCCTTCTATCAACGGCATTTTCATCTGTTTTTCGCACTCTTTACCACTCCCATATGGTTCTTTGGTGCAATTCTATCCGTGTCTGGCGCCCTGATGCGCTGGCAAGCTTTTTCCATGGGTGATGTTAGCTTTCTCAAACCGCTGACCAATATCAATATCCTCATCGTAATCATCGTTGGAGTACTCTTCTTGGGGGAGATAATCCGTCGATTCGAATGGGTGGGAATTTCTGCACTGCTCATTGGTGTATTTATTCTAAGCTTATTTGCTCAAGAACGCTTCATTGATTCTTACAACATCTATTGGTATGTGATTTCAACGGTCATCTGTTTCGCACTCGTCATTACGTTCGCATTAATTGGATCACAGATGAATCGAACCACCCGTGATAAAGAACTCATGTTTGCGATTAGTTCCGGAATTCTTTATGGAATCGCCACTATATACCTGAAGGCCATGACCATTGAAGTCATCCAGGTATTGGGTTACTTCAGTGTTCTCGACCCCCTCTCGCTCCTTATTCTTGTAACACGACCCTCATTTTGGCTTTACGTGTCAAGTTCGGTCATTGCCTATTTTCTCCTCCAATGTGCCTATTCCCGGCGCCGAGTATCCGTTGCCTTCCCCGTGAACAATTCCCTCTCCACCTTGGTTCCCATCATCATTGCCGTCTTAGTCTTTGGAGACTCCCTCCTCATCCTCATTAGTGGAATGATCCTCTTTCCCCTCTCGTATTTACCCCTCTTCGGGATCATAACTAGCCTCATTGGCATCTTCTTCCTTCGACGATTCCAAGGACAACCCGCTCCTGCGGCTCTTGACACCAAACCTCTAGAAAGCACGCCAACGGAGGAAAACATTAAAGGACTTTCAGAGCGAGCCCAATACCTGCTGGGTTCCTAGCAAAGAAAAACACGGGTGAAGCTCCATGGATCGGTTTCTCGCCCAAC
>JAEOSV010000071.1 GCA_016840185.1 Candidatus Hermodarchaeota archaeon
AATTACAGTAGGTAATTTCAGGAAACTTTGGTTCAAACACTTTGATCTGAGATGAATTTCAAATTTCACGGTCCTTTCCGGGTTTGAATGAATTCTTTTTCAGGTTTCCAAAGGGTTGTGGGATCACGCTGTTTCCCATACTTTAAGGCCTTGTCTAGTTTGACGAAAAGTCGGTTGAGGAAGGGAAAGTGTTTGATGAAGAACCGTGTTAGTCGATGGGACCAGTGACGGCTTTTAGTGAAAGGGCATGAGACGATGCAGTTACTACAATCGTTGCCGTTTTGGGTCCAGAAGTGGTAGCACGTTTCGACATTCACATACCATTTGAGAATGCCTGGGTTATTGGATTTGGAGTATCCAGACCATGTGGGATGGTCGTCATATGAGATTGATTGGGACGGACAGGATTCAGCGCAGCGTTTGCAGGTTCGACAGAAACGGAGCGCTCCGAAATTAATTGGCTTATCGGGAATCAGAGGAAGATTGGTGAAGACCTTGCAAATGCGAAGGTTTGAACCAAATTCTGGGTTAATGAGGAGTCCATGACGGCCATATTCACCAAGTCCAGCATCAATTGCTAGTGGGACACTCAACCCTACATTGTTTCCAGCTGGGATTGCATTGTAGCCAAGAGCGCGAACGAATTCAGCCATGCAGGATTGAATAAACGCCATGCGAGAATAACCATTTCCAGTAGCATATGAGGCGGGATATGCGGGGGACGTTTGAAGACTTTCAAGATCCATTTCCACACCAATAACAATAGCATACGTGATGTGCTCAGGGAGGTTGAGGGTTTTTCCTAGTTTATCATGAGAGTATATCCAATCGCGGTTTAGCTTGCAGACACCAACCACTGAGGCCCCAAACGCTTTTGCAGCCTGTTTGACGGTAAAAGTTATTCGACCGACATCTTCAACGGGGATTTTTCGAATCTCGGGTTGCGCAAGTTCTGCGTCAAATTTCGCCTCTGGAGATGCTTGAAGCTTTTTCCATGAGAACGCATCTCGAAAGTGGTCATAGACAGTCCATGCTGCAGAACTAAGAGCCGCATCGGTTTTAGAATAGCCTGGTCGTTCGGGCTGAGTTATTTCATCTTGATGCGAATAGATGCCGTGTTTGTAATCAGGAAAATCAGGATCATTCATAACACGAGCAAAAATTGTGTTTTCTTCTCGAAATCGGCGAAATGCTACTGAATCGACAACATGGGGCTCTTTAACCCATTTTTTCATTGTTTGTTCGGGGTTCTTCAGTATCGGGTGACCAGTTTTCTGAACGGAAATGTCTGAAGAGATTGCAGATACTGGGCAGTTTGGAATACACTTTTCACAGGAAGTACAAAATTTATGATTGATTATTGCTTTTCCAGTTTGTTTTGAGAAAGAGATTGGTGAAGGACTACTTTTTTGCTGATGGATTGGGCAGACGCTCACACATTCCTTTCGACATTTAGAGGGATTACATGTTGTTTGATTGACATGAATTTGACGGGTTTTATTCTCCTGAACCACTGTATCTCACATCAGTACTTGGCTTGCTTATTTCTCGGAAGTTAATTCGGCACGGTAACTAGTTTGGGCTTGGATGTTAGCAAATGGGTCTAGCCGAACGACAGTTAATTCTTCAGTAGCATCAGAAGAAGCCGTATGTTTTTCATGTAGAACGAGATAAACCTCTACTTGCTCTTTAACGGCAATGTATGCCATTCGTTTGTCAAGTGTTAATAGTGCATAATCTTGCTTTTTTGCATAAGCAATGACTTGCTCATCAGGTTGACCTACCAGTTCTGGAATTTCATGAACGGAATGAATGGTCCACTTCCGCTTTTCGAGAAGGAGGCGGAGTTGGCCACTCAAGGTTTTTGGTGACATACTAAGGTTTTCATCAAAAAGGATATGTTGAGTGCCCATGCGATTTTTGCTCCTTGTGCGTTATCAGGAAATAGGAACTGATGCTAGAGGATGAGGACGCGGCGTATTACATTGGGATCGATTTGGTCCGATTTTCCATTCATGAGGGCTTTCAAATTCACGATTTCATACCATTTCAGGTTGAGGTAGCCCATGACGATGCCGAAATGGAATGGATATCCAAGGAGTGCATCAATGCTATCCGACCGTATTTGTTCAAGAAATGTATGTTCAAACGCATACAGAGTTTGATGAACCTGATAGGCTTCCCAGCTACGAGCAATCATGGGACCATACGAACTTTCTTGAAGTTTACGAACCCGCTCCTCGAAGTTTCTAGAAAAGAGCGCCTCCTTACATAACGCTCGGGATAACCGGTATTCCGTATCAAGCAATAACGCCTCAGCGTCTGTTCGTTCGATTCCGAGGAAATGCGTACGAAGGGTTGTCATTAGGTTCACAAGGTCGATTTCGACGCCGGCAAGTTTCATGGTGACATCTTTGTCAAGACCCTTCAGCTTTTCAGCTTCAGAATATAGGTTTTGCAAGATATCTGCATCAATGGCTTGTTCGATTAACACTAATCGCCCTGTTTCCTCGTATTGGGGAAGATGCTCTCCAATAATCCGTCTAAAATACGTGTCTGGGATTTTTGCCACGAATTCGTTAAGATCTTTGGCTGTGATTAGATCAAGGAGCACTTCTGTTGTAAAGGGATCAACAGGCACCAATAATCTTTCTGCAAGGCTTGCATCTCTTTCTGTCACATAAAGGCGAAGAATCGGTTTCACAACTTCGCGTTGGAATTTTCGTGTTATCCAGTTCATTAATGATTGAGAGCCTTTCGGAACGTCAGCCCGGATCTCAGAGAGAACACGGTTAAAGTCTAATTGTAGGGCTTGTTCGACTTCTCGAGGTAATGCGGTTTCGTCAAAGTCTTTCACCAAGTCTGCATAGCTTGTGGCATCTAACACGCGGAGCGCTGCATACATGTCTCGTGCACCAAGTAAGGCATCCCAATGCTCCGAGGTAAGCATATCCGCTTTGTATCCACGGATTTTCGCGTTAATGAAACTGTACCGCGCGACTGACATCGTTTCTTACCTTCTATGTTCTTCTTGATAAGGCTACTTCTTCTTTTGCCGCCGCTCCCTTTTTCCGACCAAACATTCCGGCTAAATAGAAGAGAGTGCAAAACATCATGAACGTGCCAACTAGTGCTCCAATGAGAGCTCCGATATACTGTCCATTGGGTCCCCAGATGTAGGGTCCGATAATCCAGCCGACTAATGCAAAGATCAGAATCTCGCAAGCAATCGTCGTATATCGGAAGGCCTGTCCCATTGAGACGGGGGGTTGATCACTCATTCTCGTCACCGAAGGCCCGTTGAGAGGAAATCTCGGTTGGGCGTCGTAAGTAATAATTCTCCCATTCTTAAGGTTTCGGAAGATTATCAAAAATCAGGAATTTAAAGTGACGATAAGGCTTATTAGGATAGGTCATCGTTGAAAGGCGATTAACGACCAAATTAGTATCTGATTCTATCGGTGTTAACGATGAGCGAGGTTTTATCTGGTGTCCAAAAAGCTGAGGTTCAGGCTGCCAAGATTATTGAGGACGCTCAAGCAAAAGCTGAGCAAATTCAGCGGGATGCTGAACGCCAGGCACGTGAAACAGAACAAAATGTTCGACGTGAGCTTACTGAGGAAATTGAAGTGCAACGCAAGAACGTAGAGAAGAAAGCCCTAACGCAATCAAAATCAATTCTCTCAAAGGCTGATCAAGAGGCTGCCGTTCTTGAAGAACAAGGGAAGAAGAACATGAAGAAAACTGTAGACTTCATAATTTCTACAGTGTATACTTATGGAGGTGCCGGCAAATGAGTAGTGTCTCGTCCACAGAACAAATCGAAAAGACGATTGTCAGTGAGGCTAAGGCTGAAGCTAAACGAATTGTGGATGCGGCGGAAATTGGAGCACGCCAACTCCTCGAAGAATCCCAAGAAAATGCCCAAGCCAATCTCACGGGCTGGGCGGAACGCCGGAAACAAATGGCTCAAGGTTCGGGTGACCGTATCCTCGGGAAGGCTCGAAACGATGCCCATATGCGGATCATGAATGCTAAAGCCCAAATGATCGATGTGGGCTTCGAACAGGCGCGGAAACGATTTGAAAAAGAGCGAGGAACTGCGAAATACAAAGCATTTCTGAAGAATCTCATCATCAATGCAGGTATTCAGATTGGTGGAGGGGATTTAGTTATCCTCGCCCGTAAGGAAGATCAACCAGTCATCTCGAAAATCACTGGCCTTGGAACGGCAATTTCCAAGGGTGCAGGACAAAGTGCAAAGGTTACCGTTGGAAAACAGACCGTTGAGATGATTGGTGGTGTCATGGTTCAGAACAAAGACGGTAACATCACAGTAGATTACTGCATTGAAACGCTCCTATCACAGGTGGAAGTCAAGTATCGAAATGACATTGCCAAAACCCTCTTCCCTGAGGAATCCAGTGAATAATCAAACGTTTGAATTCACACTTCCCAACTTGTGACACACAACGTTAAATAAACGAGACGCGCTGAATGGCACATTGACAAACCCTTGCCTTTGACCTGTTATATGACTCGGTGGACGTGTCCTTGACGACAGAAAAGCCTTTTCCTCACACTCAGGACGCAGCTGAAGTTATGGACCAGTTGCAGGTAACCCAAGAAGGACTTAGTCAAGATGAAGCACAACGTCGACTAGTTGAATATGGTCCGAATGCACTTGAGGAAGCCAGAGGACCTGGTCCCCTTTCCATGTTTCTCTCGCAATTCAAAGAAACACTTGTCATAATTCTCATTTTTGCGGCTATAATCTCGCTTGCCGTGAATATCTATGCTA
>JAEOSV010000072.1 GCA_016840185.1 Candidatus Hermodarchaeota archaeon
CAAGCAGTAGTTCAATTGATGCATTAGGAATTCCTTGGCCTGAAGATGTCAATAAATTGCCTTGAAGAGAATAACCGTAGGATGGATGCCAAAATGAAGGGAGTCCAACGAAATGCGTTGTGATTTGACTTATCAGAAACTGAAGTGAACTCTGAGTTCCATTATAATATTCATGGTTTAAACTTTTGATAGTAATTGTGAAGTAAGGGTCAGTGGTTTGATTTATTGTGTAACTGAAAACTAGTGATCCATTTTGTGAAGTTGTTTTTTGAGTAAGAATTTGGTTTGGTTCCAATATGAACTGAACTGTAACAGCGTCTTGTGGGGTCGAGTTATCATTTGTAATCAGCGTGTGAAAGAACAAACGTTGACCAGTTTGTACTACTGATCCTACTGAGGTCCCATTTTCATCAGTCACATTGATTGTGTTTGTAAGCTGGGCGAAAATGGTTAGTGGAATTGGAACCATAGTAGGTAGCAGATATCTTTCGGGGTCTCCAAGGAAGGTTGCATTCAATAGGACAGGACCAAGTTCATGAGTAGACGGAATTATCCAGATAAATTGAGCAATACCTGAGGAGTTTGTTAAGGCAGTACCTAAGAGCTCATTGTGTGTTTCATGAAAGAAATAAACCGTCGCGTCTTCGATTGGTGCTCCAGTTTGACCTCTTAGTTGAACTGAGAGCGTTATTGGCCCTCCTCTGAATGCACTTGTTTGAGGAGAGGGCAAAGGAAGAGGTGATGTTGCTACTGTTGAAACAAGTAACAAGACCAACAGGATATTCATTTGAGTAAGCCACTCCAACCATTCATTTCTTGTATTCTTTCCTCTGTTTCTTTCTCGTTTCAAATGCAGTGATTCGAAATCCTTCTTCAACTACGGGTTCTTTCCAGTTCCAACATTCTTTTTCCGAATCATAGTTTTCAAATGCTAAAGGCCATCCACCATTTTCCGGGCCACTGATGTAGACATCAGATTTCGTCTGAAGATACTTGCTGAGATAGTAACGAATCAGTGCAAAAGACCCAGGGGGCAATGTTGCATATATGAGGAGTTCCTTCTCTCCGGTGTGATATTCCGTAAGTTGTCTTATCCATGCTTGGGGCAACTCATTGACTATTCCCAGTAATCGCGAATCGTTGTCTTTCATTCGAATAATAACATCTTCGAGCAATCCGATTCTTCTTACCAGTGGTTTAGGTTGTAGCACCTCAAGTTCAATTAGTCTTGATTTTCGACGACTAGCTTGAGATACGCTCATACCAGCGAAAGATGCAAGTTTTTCTAATTTCATACGTGCATCTGTTGCCAACAAAGGAATCAGTCGCTTGTCCCTTTTGTCTGGGGTGTAAAGACGATGAAGTTGTTGTCCATCATCGTTTCGAAATTCTAATTGCTGATCAAAATCGTAATTATGAAGTAAATGAGCTCCGATGAATAACTTTCGCCAGTCAATATTCCATTGTTTCTTCTTCGTCTGGTAATGCGTGAATTCGATGGTCTGTCCAATGTCTTCGATAAGATACAGAGTGTGTGTCGTACCGAAGTGGGAATCAAGAAAACCGGGAAGCTGGCTAAGATGTTCTTCAGGTACTGCCATGAAATATAGTGCGCGTCTTACGTTACCTGCAAGTTCGATATATGAAAGTATGTAGGGGCTCTTAATCGAAGTCGTCAGATCATGGAGTTCGATGATTACTGGGATCAATCCTAGACTACGATAGTTCACCTGTGCTGGAATTCGACAGATATTCAATCTTCTTAGACGGTTCCATCGACTGCGTATTTTCTTGTATGAAATTCCTAGTAATCGTGCTAGTGCAGGAATTGTAATCATTGGCATTTTACTGAAGGCCTTAATGATACTGATATCAAGAGGAGATAAGGGAAAAATCGTGAATTTGCAAAGTTCGGTTGCCAAGGTCCAGAACTGCTCAACAGATAATGAGGTACTTGTGCATTCCGCTATCGATTGAAGTAAGGGAAGTATGTGCTCAACGAATTGGCCATCTAGTTTTTGATCCCACTCGATGAAATCAGGTAATCCACGATACCCACCCGGTTCAAACGCTACTTTAAACTTAGAAAAAGATGAATCCACACAATTGCGAAGCCAGCCAAGTTTTCCTGAGACTTTGCTTGCAAAGAATTCTTCAAAATCATCTCTTACAATCTTTGGAATAATTGGAGGTAACCAATAATCCAGTATCTGACTTGGTGTATTGATAGCTGTTTTGGAAACTTCTCGCCATGGCTGGCACTTCAGGTGTTTAGTTACCTTCTCCGGATTCAGTCGCATAAGCCTACATCAAAGAAGTCATAACTTTCATTGAAAAACCCCACAAAAATCGACTTAGGCAAAGCGAATTAACTCACTGAACGAAACTCTAAACCAAGCTTTTCGGCATGAGAATATGCTTGTTGCATTTCATCCTGTGAAACCCTAGTTGAAATATCTGAGAAGATTTCGGGTTGACGTAAGACTTGCCACAGGGGACGATATTGGGCCATAATGTTTACTAGTGCTTTAGGCGTATTTTCTGAAATCCAATCCAGAATCGGAATTACACAACACTGAAGATGATTGGGAAGTACAAGAACGCGAATAATCATTTCTTCTGTTCCGTTCAGGTATGCTAATCTGATATTTCGAGTAATAATTTCTGAATAGTTTTTGGCATCAGAAATTCTTTCAGAACACTGATTTGAGAAATATTTGAAATCGGGAAGCCAGAAATCAATAATGTCAATAAGCAGCTCCATAGATTCCTTAGAGAGATACATATTGGAATTCCAAAGCTGAGTAATATTGAATTGCTGATGTTTCATCGAGGAGAGAATTGTGTGAAGGTGTGGAATTGGGTCACCTCCAACAAAGTTGATGTTCTTTGCCCCTTGGGATGCCAATTCGTCTGCGATATTCGCTAACTGCTTTGGTTGAACTGCACTCCCATTTTTTGGGTTACAAGAAATATCGTGATTTTGACAATGAGCACAACGAAAATTACATCCACTGAAAAAAATCGTTCCCGACGGTATAAGAGGTGCCTCTTCTCCTGTGTGGAGAAAGGCTGAAGAAATATAGCTTGTCTCGCTGACTTTGCAATAACCAATTTTGGTTCGTCTGTCGATATTACAACGGCGCTCGCAGAAGTAACAGTCTTGAAGAATGCGGTTGGCCAAAGTTATCTTTAAATCTAGAAATGATTGCGCAGGAAACTTTTCGGGGTTTATTATTTCTCCTTCTTTGATTTCTTCTAGTTTTTTAGCAAATGAAGCGCGCGTGTTAACATGCATTTTCCATAGTTTAGGCATTGAATCTGTTTTAGTGAAATTCACTGGAATATTGCGTGCTAGAAGGTAACGTGCAGGAAGCTTAAGATCGATTATTGATCGATATCTATTCAACCGGTTTCTAACGATATCTTTAGACCACACAGTCATTGCATCATTTCTTGTAAAGCGCCACATTTGACTTGCTCCATTATTCAGAATACGCACATGAAAATATTAAATCCGTTCCTTCACCAAAATTGTCTGTTTTTAGGAGTTTTTGTATCTAATCGAAAGAAGGAGATACGGTGAAAAAAGATTATCCTCCAGGGTACACTACTTCAGGAGCTTCTTGACCGACTTACATCCTATCTGATAACTGGCTGGGGATTTGTAATCCTGATTGGAACTTTTGCATCAGCTTTACTCATTGCATTTGGTTTTATTCTCTGGCTTACAGGATTTAATACACGAAAGGGTCAAAAGATGATCATCGGAGGCGTCATCTTATTCATTGTAATGCAGTGGTTGGCATTTAATCCGCCGTGGCAAATTATTCTTATGTGAAATATCCAGTCTTGATAGACTATATTGTCTCTACGCTACATTCAAGATTTTCATTTGATTCTATGATGTTTCTTGATTGATTGCGATTTTTACTGCTTCCTTAGTGGTTTCCGCAACGTGAAGATCGGCGTTTGGAAACAAAATTTTATTTCTTATAATCATCTCTGTTACGCCTCCGGTTCCTTTCAGTAGTATTAATCGCTTTTTCAGGGCAATGGCATACCCTATCTCACTGAGAGTTCCACCAGATCCTGCTAGACTAATGATGGCGTCACTCGAAATAATGTTAAGATAATTTCTTGCATATCCAATTCCTGTGGCTAATGGTATATCGACGAAAGGATTAGCATCCGAATCATGATGTTCGGGCAAAATTCCGATAGTCATTCCATCAGCATTTTTAGCTCCTTTTGATGCTGCTTCCATTACTCCGTCTTTTCCTCCAGTAATCAGGATAGCTTTTCTTCTACCGATTTCATGACCAACCTCTTCAGCAAGAATTGATATCTTTCGTGATATCCGACCGCTACTCCCAATAACTGAAATTCGAAGTTGAATGCTAGTAACCTCCTTAGATTAATCCCCTTCTTCTTTTAATATCCAAAATAATGGGTTTGGCTCGTTGTTCGGGGACAACTTGCCATTTTTCGAATTTAGTTTGCCAAATTGCTTTACCTGATGTACTTGAACGCAATGTGTCAGCTAAATCAAAAGATTCACCCACAGGTATCAATCCGGTAATATTTACCCAGTCTTTTTCAAACTTCAAGTCATCAACCTGTCCTCTTTTTGACATAATGACCTTTACAGTTTCCTTTTGATGGGTATTATGAACCATAACTTGGATGTTGTAGATTGGTTCGAGAATAGTGGTTCCGGCCTTTTCGAATGCAAGGAAGATGGCTTCACGGACCATGGACATTAGTTCTACCTTGCCTTTTTCTGAAGTTTCGGAGGCAAGTTCAATTGCTTCTATTTGAATCGTAGTGAGACCAACTGGTTCTGAGCATAACGGTCCCCGTTCCATAGCCCAATCGAACCCAGCTATGATCGAATCTCTTGCAGCAGGTGAGATTTGAGTGTCTACCATGTTGACGAGAATATTACCACGAGAGTCTTGGTGCCATAAGGTTCCTTCATTGCTTGCATCGTGTGGTTTAACGGAAATTTGCAATGAATTTTTCCCATTTAAGCTTATGATTGGATTTTCTAATGTTATACTGTTTCTTACTGTTTCGCGATACAATACAATTGGATCTGAGGCATATACTTGAATTCCTGTTTTTTCAATATCCTTTACTGCGATTTCTAAGTGCAACAATCCAAGTCCGGAAAGAAGGTTTTCTCCTGTTTGTTCATTAACTGAAAAAACAAGGTTGGGATCACTTGTTGTTAGGTTCTCTAAGTAACTTTGTAGTCGTGGTAAATCCTTTGTTTGTTTTGGCTCGACGGCGATGGTTACAACTGGTTCACTAAGGTATGTAATCTCTTCAAATGGAACCATACCCTTAGGATTATGTTGACCCGTTAGAGTATCACCTGCACGAATTTCTTCTGAGCCAATTATGCCACAGATATTACCAGCTGTTATTGAAGGAACTACTGATTGACGAGAACCCATGAATAAAGTAATTCTTTGGGTCTTGAATAGCGCGTTAGAAGGGAAGATTTGGATCTGAGTACCTTTTCTAATCGTACCTGAAAATAACCGACCAACAGCAACCAGGCCATGCTTGGATTCTGTGATAACTTTGGTGACACTAAAAATAAGTGGGCCTTCTGAGTCACACGTTTGAAGAGCTTTTCCTGCAGGAGAATCAATCTTTCCTTTCCAAATGTATTCAACACGGTTGAATTGAGCAGTCTTAGGAGAAGGTAATTGACCGAGTATCATATTCAAGATAGGCTCATGAATTGGTAGTAATTTACTTAGATTCTCAATAGAATCATTTTGATAAAACTCAATGATATTTTGAAATTGCAAATTTGCTTTTTGTATTGATTCTACGGTGAATGCCCACTTATGGAGAGCAGAACCAAACGCCACCGTTTTAGTATCGGTCCCCACTTTCCAAGGGTTATCTGAATTCTCAGAGGCGATGGCAATTATCTTGTTAACATCTTGGATTATTTGCGACAACCGATCCTGAATTTGCTTCGGTGACAGCTTTAGTTCGCGAATAAGACGATCAATCTTGTTGATGAATAAAACAGGTTTAACTCGTTCCTTAACTGCTGATCTGACTACGCTTTCTGTTTGTGCCATAACGCCTTCAACTGCATCAACGACAACGATAGCTCCATCAATAGCTCGCAAAGCACGGGTCACTTTGCCACTGAAATCAACATGACCCGGAGTATCTACTAAGTTGACTACATATTGAGATTCCTGAAAATCATGGAGAAGTGAAATGTTCGCTGCCTTGATTGTTATTGAGGCGTCATCGGTTCATCGCAATGACGTTTCCTCGCCGTTGCTCTTCTTCTAGATAATCTAATGCTCGAGCTTGACCAACAAGATTGTAAGAGAGCATTCCGGCATTTGCAAGTAAGGCGTCACTTAAACTCGTTTTCCCATGATCTATATGCGCAATTATCCCAACATTACGTATGCGGTCAGGATTTTTCATCAGTTCCAAGATTTCTTCGATACGCTGTTGTTTGGTCATATTGCTACTCCATTATCCACAATGTTTCGTGATTGATAGTGAATAATAGTAGAAATGACTCAATTCTATCTAAATATTGTGTAGCTTCACCTTGGTTCTTGAATTAGTCTAAACTTGCTCCAAAACTGTTTGTTCATAGACTATCATAGTTATCGGAATTGTACCAAGAGTTGTAGAACCATCTTGAGCTATAAGGAGAAATTCATGGGGACCGAGAGTGAAAGTTTCATTGATGGACCATGTAAGAATGGCGTAACCTGATGTATTGGTGATTGATTGTGACCAACTAGAATTAGTAGCAATCTCAATTAGCTGTACGGACACGTTGAATAATGGTTGATAATCCAATGTAGTAAGCTGCATGATGTACAGAGTCTCGTTAGGACGTACAATGTGCAGGGTGGAGTTACAGAGAAAAAGAACATCATAGGTGTTAATCACGGTGAATTGCTGTTGAACTGAATCAGTCATCGATCCTACTGAGTCTTGTGCCCAACCTTCCACATTGACAATCCCAACTTGACCAGTTTCGTTGGGACTCCAATCATTTGGTGATATATCAAAGGTAATATTTTCTTGAACATCTAATCCTTGATTTGTGAATTCATGAAATGAGAGCGGGGTGGGTATTCCTTGAATATTGATTGAAACACTCACTGATCCAATGCCAAGTGGGTCCGTTTGATCATAATACAAATCATAAACAATGTTTACTTGTAATTTTTCACCAATTTCAAGAGAAGATTGATTTAAGGTTACTGAAACGATTTGAACATAGCAATCATCAGTCCATCCTGTTTGAAATGGAATTGAAAGGGGAAGGACTAGGATTGTGATCAGTATTAGAGTAAGGGGTAAGCGTTTCATTTGATTATTCTAATTTGAAAGAATAATTAAACCCCCAGAATTAGTGCGGGGGAGGGTCAAGTGGCTTTTTGACGGAGGATAATCCCCATTCCTGAACGGAGAGAATCGAAAATCTCCTTCAGGTTTGTTGTTGTAATTTGACCAATTGGATTTACCTTCCCCGCGGGGGTCATGTCTTCGAAAAACAGACATACTGCATCTCCTTGGGGCCAATAGGCGATATCTCCTGCTGCACACGTGGACACGGATTTTTCAGATCCCATTCGAATTCCAACCTCAAAATACAGCTCCTTTTTCCAAAGGTGGATTCGACTAGTAACTGGAAGGCTTTTGAGGAGTTTTTCAATTGTACGAGGTGACAAAACACCTCGAAGTTCTCCTTCGACGATTTCATTATTGCTAAGTACAAATTCAATAGGATTCTTAGAAGAAAAACCAGGTGTCTTCAAGTACAATCCCCACTAAGCTGGAGTTGTTGAATAGAGCCTAAATTTGCCCTCAGAGGATACTCGGTGAATCACGCCTTTCATTTCTAATTCCGATAACACGGCTTTGGCGATACTTACTCTGACTCCATATTTTTGTGCAATTGCACTAGGGGTAATTACGCGCATCGTTGGAATTTCTTTTTCCATTTCTTGTTTTTGTTCTTCACTAATAACGAGCTCACGTCGAACGGCTTCATGCCTTCGAGTCTTTGTTTCTTCCTTATCTTTTGCACCTTTTGTTGGTCGTTTTGAAACTGGTTTGTTTTTCTTTACCATGTGAGCCACCAACATTGAAGGAAGAATATAGTCCTTAAAGAGCTTTCTAAGCCACCTGCACAATTCCTTTCTTCTTTTCCAGAAGCTGAGTTTTCTTTTCTTTCAGAATAAGTTCTAGTTCCGGTTTGGTCACTACTACATGGATTCGTTGATTATTGATTAGATCTAAGAATCCATTTCGAACTAGTGCATTTTTTTGAGATTGCGTAAGGAGCAAAACAATGCCTTTTAATCCATTCTTTATCATGAAAGATAGGATCCTCTGCACAAACCTTTGTAACTGATAGTCCTTTGCTCGTGAGATTACAAAGAAGAACATGTCATCGATTTCGGCATCTACTCTTGTTGGTAACCCATTAATGAGGATCACTCTATCTTTCTTGAATGGTAACCCGAAATTCGAGAGGCGAGTGAATAGTATTTCCCTCCATGGCGGGGAGTCGATTGCTTCCGATTTTGAATCATTGCTATTTTCTGAACTTAGCTCAGATTCATTCTGTAATGGCCATCGCGTCGTTAATAAGTTGATGATAATTTTAGCTGTTTCAGAAAAGCCTAACTTAATCTTTTGTTCAATGATTTGATTTCGAGATAACACATCACCAAATTGGTGTAGGGCCTTGGTTGCGGGAATTTGACTCAGACTTATAGATCCAGGTAGTTGTGTTTGCACTGAATCTTTCTTAATTGGCTCTCCAAAGACTAATGTCAAGGATTTGGAAATAAACGTTGATTTTTGTGTCTTCTTAATCGGAAGATACATGCGTGAGTGCGGAGTAGCGTCTATCATTCCTAGAATTTCGTTAAAAGAATCATAGTTTATTGGTGTAAGGAGAGCAAACGATTTCTTTTTGTTTATCATATCAGTCTGTACCGTAACTCCATATCTTCCGCTAACGGCAGCTTTCTGAAATCGTCCCGGTATTGCCATAGAGAAGTGATTCATTAGCTCATCTCCCTCTAGCAGCCGAACGGAGTCAGCACCAAGAGCGGTCCTAAAACTTTTGCCTATGTTATCCATTATTTCTCTTGATCGCGTAAGGAAAGTGGATTTCTCCAATTTTATATAAAAGTTGAAGAAGAATTCTCTTTGAGAAGTCCACTCTAACGCGAATATTGTTGAAACAGGTAACACCTTCAGAAGAATCGTTAAGACCCGTTGGACATGCTCTTTATCCCAACGAGAGTTCGCAAAATTATATGCAAGGAAGATGGCACAACGGCTCTTTGGTGATTGGAAAACGAGAAGTCCGGTCTCAAAAAGGGTAGCTGATGATATATCAAAAATCTCATGCTTACGCTCAGATAAAAATACTCTAACTATTAAGACAAACGAGATCCCTAGAAAGGACAAAATAATTACAATACTAATGTTCGGTACAATGTTCAATAAGTACAAAACAAGAAGTATGAACAGATCTACACTAAGACATCTAAAGAACGTGTCAAGTGTCTGCCCGTACCTTGAAGTAAGTGCAATCCTCATCTTTCTCTAAGAACTTCTTGAAAAAAGAGGTTAAAAACACCAAAATTAGCCCTGTATCGAATTTCACCCAAAATTCTTACAACTAAATGAGAAAGCTTTAAGACAAAGTAAGACTTTGCCGCAGCTGAAACCCCATTCGAGGTGAGATAATTTTGCCTCTATTTAGAACGGATCGCTATATCAAAATCACTATTGCAGATTTCAATCTTCAAAAGTCAAGTGAAAACCTTCTACAACTTTTGAAGAAGGTTTCTGATCTTCGAAATGTTCAGATGACGAAGGTGAGAATTGATCATGAAGAACAAGGCAAAATTAAGATTGAAGAATGGTTTGAAATTACAGGGGCTCTCAATGTCTCTGAAGGGGGAAAATCGTTTTGGGTTATATCCAAACCAAGCACAGAAAGTGAACCCTATAACTTCTTCATGCGGGTTGATCGGAATATAGAAGCAGAAGATTATGAATCAGCACAAAACAAAACGTCTGCTTGGGTGAATCAATCTATCATCAAGCCATTGGATTCTAAGTTTTCAATTCAGATGAAGAGCATTAGTTTACCCGAGGAAATTAGTAATCTTGCAAAAAGACTAGGTGAATCCCAGTGACTATTGAAATAATTGAGACTGACGTATTAGTTGTTGGTGCTGGAGGGGCTGGATGCCGGGCAGCAATTGCTGCATCTGATTCAAACCAAGAAGTTACAATAATAACCAAAGATATTCTCGGAAAGGCTCATACAGTCATGGCAGAGGGGGGAATAAACGCCGCATTAGCAAATCTAGATCCAGACGATTTATGCGAAATTCATGCCCGAGATACCTGTAATGCTGGTGCTTATCTAAATAATCAAAACCTTGCCGAAATACTAGCTAATGATGCACCCCAACGGATTTTTGATTTAGAAAATTTCGGTGCAATTTTCTCTCGAACCCCTGATGGGCTTATAATGCAACGCCCTTTTGGGCATCAAACTTATCGACGAACATGCTATGCAGGAGATCGCACTGGGCATGAGGTTCTCGCAACACTTACTGAAGAATTGCGACGACGGCAAATTGACATTATAGATGAAGTCTTCGCCACTTCTCTTTTCCGAAGTAAAAACCGCGTAGCTGGTGTTTCCGTTATAGATATCCGGACAGGAAAATTCCAAGTGTATCGAGCACCTGCAGTTATTATGGCCGCGGGTGGTGCTGGTCGAGTATACGATGTAACAACAAATGCACAAGCGGATGTTGGCAGTGGTTACGCTATGGCGTATAAGATCGGCGTTGAACTGATTGATATGGAACAGTTTCAATTTCATCCCACAGGCGCAGCTATACCACCTGCAGCACGGGGACGACTAGTTACTGAAGGCGTCCGTGGAGAAGGAGGCATTCTTCTAAACAAAGATGGCGAGCGATTCATGAAACGCTATAACCCTCGCCTACTGGAACTGGCGGGACGCGATGAGGTTGCCCGGTCAATTGCTACCGAAATTCGGGAGGGACGAGGAACAGAAAATGAGGCAGTTTATCTCGATATTTCTTTTCTCCCAGCCAGAATAATTGAAGAGCGACTCCCAACCATGCTAGAAGACTTTCTGGATATTGGTATTGATATTCGAAATGAGCCGATGGAAGTCACACCAACAGCTCATCACGTCATGGGTGGCTTAAAAATTGATTCTGATACTGGAACTAACCTCCCCGGTCTTTTTGCCGCAGGAGAAGTGGCAGGGAGTGTACATGGTGGAAACAGATTAGGTGGAAATGCACTCGCTGCAGGACAAGTATTCGGAAAAATTGCAGGAGAATCCGCAGCCAAATTTGCTGCAAGTAATTCAGCTCCATCGCTTGATCGAAATTCAATAAATGAGGAATATTCTCGAGTAATGGCACCACTTGAAAGAGAAAAAGGTCTTAGTCCAACCAAAGAAACAAAACGGCTACAACGGTTGATGTGGGACAAAGCTGGGCTATTCAGAAATGAAGAAGACCTAAATGAAGCTCTAAGTTTTATTACTCAACAACATGAACGGGTCAACTCCGAACTTATGGTACAAAACAAGGCTACACGGTATAACACTGAGTGGATTAGTGCGCTAGAGTTACAGGATATGATCCTCGTTGCGGAAATGATTGTGCGTTCAGCGTTATTGCGAAAAGAATCCAGAGGAGCACATTATCGAACAGACTATCCTTCTCCGGATAATAAACAATGGTTCATGAATATTGTAACCTCAAAACAAAAAGAAACAATGGGTCTCAAGAAATCCCCTGTGACTATTACAAAATGGGCTCCACCATGGATGAAAAACTAAACAATATCTTCGAGGAAAATTGCAATGAGCAAAAAGAAATTTGTTAGATTTCAAATCCAACGGTATAACCCTGATATCGATGATAAACCTTCTTTTACAAAATTCAAAGTTCCATATTCCGATAGGCAAGGTGTTTTGGATGCGCTACATTATATCTTCCAAAATCTCGATTCGTCGTTAGCCTATCGTTGGAATTGTCGAACCGGACAGTGTGGGTCATGTGCAATTAGTATCAATGGGGTACCTGGCTTAGCCTGTCGGACGGTTGTTGACCCCTCGCAAGATTATATTCTGGAGCCCTTACCCAATTTCCCTGTAATTCGTGACCTAGTGGTCGATCTTGGACCGGGATTCAAACGATTAGAAAAATTACGACCATATTTAGAACGAACCTCTGCCCCTGATCGTCCAGAAAAGCTGACACGCGAAGAGATTTCATCTGCAATGGAGCTACGCTCATGCATAGAATGTTTTTCTTGTTATGCTGCTTGTCCAGCCGTCGCTTCTGCAAAGCAAGAATATCCTGGTCCTATTGCCATGCGAGAATTAGCTAGTTTTGAATTCGATCCTCGAGATCAAGGAGACAGGGTTCAGCTCGCTGTAAGTAGTGGTCTATATGATTGTACAAGCTGTGGGAGTTGTAAAGAAGTTTGTATTCCCAAACACATTGATACACGACGTACAGCAGTAGAAGGTCTCAGAGCACTTGCGGTTGAACGTGATATGGGACCCCTGGACGGTCACCAAGTATTTGTTACACAAATCGAAGAAACCGGATATGCTGTGGACGTTAAAAGCACACCACTTACAGATCAATTACCAGCAGTTATTGAGGTTTCAAATCCTGTTGATGATGTCTTGTTCTTCCCGGGGTGCCTAATTAATCTCAGAATCCAAAGCGTGGGTATGAACGTTGTTGAAGTATTGAAGCGTAACAATGTACGAGTGCATATTCCAAAAGATTTTGTATGTTGTACCAGTGTTGCGTTTCGAACGGGCGCTAAAACTGTTGCTTATGAGATGGTCGTCCGCAATACTGATTATTTCAAGAAACTTGGGGTTTCCAAAGTTGTGTCTCTTTGTCCGGGTTGTATGTCAACCATTAAACAAGATTGGCCTGTTGTGTTACATGAATCAGAAAAACCTCCCTATGATTTTGAGCCTCTCGATATCAATGAATACCTAGTGAATCAACTTGGTTTAGAAGGTATTAACCAAAAGGATCTAAATCCTCTCCCAATTCGAGTGGTTTACCATGATCCCTGCCATCTTAACAGACATCAGGGAATAAGTGAGGAACCACGAAAACTTCTTCAAATGATTCCTGATATTGAATTTATCGATATTGAAGATAGCGATAGATGTTGCGGAGCTGGTGGTGGAGTTCGCGCAGGACGTCGAGAACTTTCTGAAGATATCGCTGGAATAAAATTTGAGATTCTTAGTGAAGCTAAACCTGATGTTATTGCAACTTCCTGCTCTTTTTGTTACATACAATTATTGGACGAAGTAAAAAGAGCAAATTCAAAGATCAAAATCATGAATGTTACAGATCTTTTGGCAGCCTCCTATCGTGGTGAAAGTATCAAATAAGACACTTTAGATTCCAGCTTGTTTGTATACTTCTGCTCTGTTCTTTTCTACACCAGAGCAAACGCGTTCGAAAAGATTCTCTCCTGTGGAATCAATTGACACAATTAGTGGACCGAATTTTTCGACTTCCATAATCCAAAGTGCTTCAGGCATGCCGAGGTCAAGCCACTCCACGTTTATGATTCGCCGTATTGTCTTTGCTGCCAATACAGCCGCGCCTCCAGTAAAAGCCCCGTAGACTGCTCCAAACTGTTTCATTGCTGCCGCTGTTTTAGCACCCATGCCTCCCTTTCCAATGATAACACGAACTCCAAAGGCTTCAATGAACTTATCTTCAAACATTTCCATTCGTGTACTGGTCGTTGGACCCGCCGCTACAACTTCCCAACCTGACTCCGTTTCCCTTACAATTGGTCCACAATGAAAGACACCTAGTCCCGCTGGGTCGATTGGAAGCTTCTTTTTTTCTTTAAACCACTCAAGAGCGCGCTCATGGGCTTCATCACGGGCAGTGAAAATAGTGCCACTAAGATACACGATATCATTTACACGTAATTTTCTGATTGTTTCTTCTGAGATTGGAGTAGTTAAGTTGTAAGTTGCCAAATTATTCCACCTTATGGGAGGTAAATTGCGCTTTTCCGTCCTCTGTGATTAAGACAGAAGCCCGTCTTGCTGCCCAACATTGGACTGCAAGGCCAACAGGAAATGAAGCGGGATGCCTCATCGCCACATCAATATGCACATCCAGTGTTGTCGTATCTCCACCAAGTCCCATTGGTCCAATACCTGTCTGATTGATTGCTGTTAGTAATTCCTCTTCCATTTTCGCAATTTTCGGGTCTTGGTGACGACTTCCTATTGGTCTTAGCAATTGCTCTTTTGCAATTTTCATACAGATATCAGCACCACCTCCTATCCCGATTCCAAGAATAGTAGGGGGGCAGGGTTTTGCTCCTGCACTGATTATTGAATCAATTACGAACTGTTTCATTCCTTTCAACCCTACACCGGGAGTAAGCATTCCTAGCTGACAAACATTTTCGGACCCACCACCTTTCGGTAAGGCAGTTATTGCCAAATCTGCGCCCTCTACTATCTTCCAGTTTATCCATGGAATGTGAAGACCAGTATTATCTCCTGGGTTCTTGTGTAAAATTGGGTTCACCGTATTTGGTCTCAGGGGGATTTCTTTTGTTGCTCTTTGGACGGCTTTTTTGAGTACGGTTGGAAGTTGATTAATTAATGGAAATTTTGAACCAACGGATAAATAGAAAATTTGAATTCCCGTATCTTGGCACATTGGGATTGAACGTTTTCTCGCAAGACTCACATTCTCTAAGATTGTTTTTAATTGGCTTTTTGCAGTCTCATTGCTTTCTCTTCCCAAAGCCCTTTCAAGACCTTCAGAAACATCTTGAGGGAGATCGGTAACTGCTAGTCGTAAAAGAGATACTATAGTATCTTCCAAGAAAGAAACTTGCATATTCACATTCTCCAAGTTTGTATTAACTGAAAAATGTGAACCTACATTCCTATCTTTTTGGGTTGTGCAAAATTTGAGCCGAGTAATATTTGTCTAAGTATTCCCTGTAGGATTTCAATTGTGAATGAACCTTGAGTAGCTATGGTTTCGAAAATTAGTGAAGTACCATTTAATCCAAGAGTAGTAATGAATTCAAAACGACTAATTGCCGGTAAAATGTCTCTTTTGTTTAAAGCGAAAACAACTGGAACAGCATCTACGAGTCTCTCTCCAAAGAAACCTTTGAGTTCGTTCCAGCAACGTCGGTTATCATTAATCAGATTCGGATTTGAATCCGCAACAAAAACAATTCCATCAGTTCCTGCTAAGACGGTTGATCGTGTCTCTGCATAGTAGTCTTGTCCAGTTGCTGACCAAATATGAATTTGAATAATCCATTCACCATGTGAAAGTTCAATAGGACCATAATCGAAAAAGAGAGTTCTTCCTGACGTTGTCTCAATTGATTCTAAACGAGATAAGATATTGAGCCGATGAAATAAGGCCCGAATGCTAGCGGTTTTCCCACTCATTGCGGGCCCATAATAGACAATTTTCGTTTGTATTATTCTCTGGCTCCAATCAATGATCATGAACAATTTTCCTCTCTTAAATCTAAATCGTCCAGAATCCCTCTAATCGGTCTCCAAATGCTTGTCCTGCACCTTCTTCTACAGATGTTTGGAAATCTTCACCCCATTCGGCTTTGATGAACTCCATTAATCGATCAATCGAAGCTCCCTTGTAGTCGATTGCTTGTCGGAGCATTTTGTTTGATATTACCGAATTCACTCCAACCCCCTGTAATAATCGAAGACGCATTAGGATTATCATCACACGCCATGCTGCTTCCACAAAAGCCTGAACGTGCTCTTTGTAAAGACTTTGCCGCACACGGTCTTCTTCTTGATTAAGATCCACTAGACTCTTTTCAAGACGTTCACTCACTTTTCCTTGGGCCGCACGTTTTAGGATTCGTGCTATTCTCTCAATCTTTGTTCGTGTTTCTGAAGTTACCTTTTCTAATAATTTCAACTCAAAACTAGTATCCGAAAAAGCATTTGAATTTCCGTTTGAATCGATTGTGAGCCTTCCCTCTTTGAATCTTAAAGTTAAGGGTGAAAGTGAGGTTTGAACAAAGGCCTGTTTAATTGCATCCAAATTTTGCTGTTCCGTTGCGATTACCCATCCTTTGAAGTCTGATATCTGATTAGATACTAATTGGGCTGAAGATGATGGAGCACGATAGATAATCCGTTCTCCATTATAGTCACCTTTCTCATGGTTTATCATCTGTTCATGTTCCGAATACGAAACAAAATCTGATCCAAAAACCATTTCACGACGGTGTGGAACAAGTCGTACTAGTGATTCAGCAATTGAATCCACGGATTCTTGGGAATCGCTGTAAATAATTATCGGGTATCGGTCTAATATTGATCGTAATACAATTGCCAATTGCTTTCTACCCAAGGTAAACAATCCATCATCAAGAAACGTACTCATCTTGCGATTGCCTCCAAAATACCATCCACATCTAATGTGGGTTTTTGTGCGGCTGGAGCATTCCGTAAAACCGTTTCAATTTCAGCAATGAAATTTGGAATTATTAGTCTTAACAGACCCAGACGTGTCGAATCCTTCCGAATTAAAGTGCTAAACAAGCCTCCAGCTAATCGGTAAATGAAGTGTTGTTGGGTACCGCAATCGCATAGTACCTGAAGGATACCAGTTCGTTTTACTAGTTGAGCAACTTTTCGTGAAGTATCAAATAGGGTATAAGTTAGTGTTGAATTCCGAATTCGCATTCCTTCATTATATCGCTGTGTGGGAATTAGGTAGCCTCCCTCAAGACACACTTCGCCGGTTTGTGCTGAAGGTAAGGCTTGAAGAAAATCAGTAACTATTGCTGTTATTTGTTGTGCTGCATTCTCAGTAATTGTCAAATTAACAGAGCCTGTTGACCAACTTCGTTGAGGGCCTTCTCGAACATCAAAACCAGTGCGTATCTGGTTGCGTTCTGAAGTTTCAAAGGACCGCAAAGGAGGAATAAACTGCTCATTCCATAACGCATCATCTAGGTGAGAGATAGCCCTCTCTAATTGTAATAAGAGGGCTCCCAAATTACTCTGGCTTTGAGTTGTCACCGTTAGAAAATAGTTTGATGCCCGTGGAAGGGTGGCTAACAGAAACTTACTGCGCTCCCCTTCGATTAGCACATAGGATAAATCATCATGAAGTCGTTGTGCCACTGATAATATGGCTGCAGCAGAAGAAGACAGACCAAAGATCTCATTCTCTGACAGCCAAACGCCACTACTTGAAATAGGGTAACCGTCCCGCTGAACTAATACAGAATTTTCTACGCCAGGAACTGCTTTAATATTCTGTAAATGTAAATTGAACTGGTCTACCAAATTACCTGGCATTCTATATGTGCTCCACAAGTTGGAGCTGTTTAGTCTATAAAAACCAACAAAACTTGACTTAATGAAAGATGGTGCGGGGGGTGGGATTCGAACCCACGAAGGTCTACACCACAGGAACCTCAGTCCTGCCCCTTTAATCGGAACGAGTATTCTACGTTCCTTAGACCATGCTCGGGTACCCCCGCGATGGAGAGTTAATCACCTCGTCCTCCCTTTGCTTTTTAAGCTTTCTTTATACAATTGGCGCCAAATTGTCCGTTGAAACACGTGAATAATTATGCTCTTTTTTTTCTCAGTTCTTATCTCTGGAAATCTCAAATTAACTGTTTTATCAGCTCCAATGCAGGGTAATACTGAAATTTTTGCTGTTATTTAGATTTTAGAACCAAGAATGACCTTGGATGTTCATCCTTTGGGTCTCAAAACTTCAGTTTTTACTAGCTGGTAATACCCAGATAATACCAGCATCTTTTCAGGATAACATCTAGGACTGACTCTGATTAACATGAAGCTAATTACTGTAAATCTTCCTGAGGCGTACGTAAATGGAATTGAACGGTTGATTCTTGAGAAGCTGTATCCCAATCGCAGTGAAGCGATTCGAATTGCAGTAAGAGATCTTCTGAAAAAAGAACTTTGGGAACAAATTTCTCCTAAACCAATGGCTAGGTGAATATACAATGGATAGTGGATTATCGAAACTTGTACGTGATGCGAGTCGGCGTCCAGACCGAAAAACAACTCCTCGGTATTCAAAACCTGGGGCACGAATAATGGTGGCAGGTATTGGCGGAGGAGGAAATAATACTATTAACAGGATGGTCCAAATTGGTATTCAAGGTGCTGAATGTATTGCGGTTAATACTGATCAACAACATCTTGATCATGTTCAAGCTCACAAAAAGATGCTTATAGGAAAAACGATTACACGGGGTTTGGGAACAGGTGGGTTTCCTGAGCTTGGGGCAGCGGCCGCTGAAGAATCACGACAAGATTTAACCAATCTTCTACGAGGAGTAGATTTGCTTTTTATTGCAGCTGGTCTCGGGGGAGGAACAGGTACCGGTGCTGCTCCGGTGATTGCCGAGATTGCTAAGCAAAACGGCGCCATAGTTGTTTGCACAGTTACCACACCGTTCACAATAGAAGGTGCTCGAATTGATAAAGCTCATCGGGGGCTTCAACGGCTACGCAGGTATGCCGACACTGTTATTGTAATCGATAATAACAAACTCCTTGAAATTGCACGTGATTTACCGATCGATGAAGCCTTTAGTGTTGCAGATGAAATTCTTGCCAGTATGGTGAAGGGAGTTACTGAGACTATTAGCCTGCCAAGTTTAATCAACTTAGACTTTGCAGACGTTCGTAGTGTATTGGCGGGAGGAGGAGTAGCGTTAGTTGGATTAGGAGAAGCCGCTCATTCTGAAACCAAAGATTATGATCGGATTTCAGAAGCAGTGAAAAATTCTCTTCACTCCCCTTTGCTAGGTGATCTGAGTGTGAAAGGTGCTACTGGTGCCTTGATTCATGTCATAGGTGGACCAGATCTAAGTCTTGAAGAAGCAACCCGTGTTGCTGACGTTGTGACTCGCCAAATGAGACACGACGCTAGAATCATTTGGGGTGCTCGCATAATTCCTGATTTTGCCGGATATGTGCGCGTTCTACTCATTGTAACAGGATTAGAGGGTAACTCTGCCGTCCTTCCTGGCTTTCGAGGGAATATCGAAATTTTCGATGATGTTGATTGGAATTCACTTCAGCTTTATCGATTGGATTCAAGTGAGAGTGAGAAGGTCCACGCAGACGAGCATTTGACTATCGCATCTGAAACAATTCGTCCTGACAATTCAGGAAAATTAACGATGACTCAAATTCAATCTCCCAACACAAATTCTGAAAAATCAACTAATGAACAGGAACCAGCTATCTCACTCATTAGTTCAAGCGTTACCGGCAATGAACCTTTACGTGGATTAGGACTAAAAAAGATTGAATCAGCTTCGAGTGCTAGCACCTAAGAAAGCACTTAGTGGTTGAATAATTATCCTCCAACCCAACCTAGAAATGCTTGCTTCAACTGATCTAACTGAATGACAATCGACTGAAAAAGTCCTTGGGACCATCCCATTACATCAAGGATAACTGTGATTAGAATAGTGATAGTCAGAATAGCCAAGCCCAATAATAGACCTTGCTCCACAAGCGGTGAGCCTTTCCTATTACGAATGAAGTCTTTAATGACCTTTATTACAGTCATATTCAGTCCCATGAATCAGTCTAGTCATTGCTATTTAAGCCCCACAATTAGAGGAGTGCTAGCAAAAGCCGAGATATGAGAATGTAGGTACTTCCGAACGCAATGATATTGATGGAAAGTGTTCTCAACGATCCTCCTACAGTCTGATTGAGTTGATAACCGGTCACAATGACGGTTAGAAATGAAGCAATTACAATGTATAGAGAAAGTGGAGAAGAGGAGATATCTGGGTTAATCCAGAGACCTTGGAAGAATGCTAATGTGAGGAGGGGGGCAATAGCGGCAATCATACCAATAACTACTGAAGATACAAAAGAAAGAGCAAAAACCTTCACCTTTTGGCTGCTTACTAAGTTCTTTCTGTTTTTTGTCATAGCACTATTTTTTCGTACATGTTTAAGGACTTGGAGCATTCGTTCTCCTCCTACCACTGACCCTTTCTTGACAAAACGACCCATTAATTCCAGTAAACGTGCATTTCGATTTTCTCCATAACTGAGAACCAATTCGGCCCAAGCGGCATGAAAAGATTTCTTTCCACTAATAATATGATTTAATGTCTCAACAACATCACTAGGAGTTTGATTTCCAAAATAATGAGAAGTTCTAACCAAAGCATATTCAGGGCTAGATCCTGAGGCAAGCTCAGTTGATAGGTGTGTAAGGAAATCAAGAAACTGGTCAAATTCCGAATCAGGTGAACGCATTGTCTATTCTCCGAGCAGAATCAAATCCTTTGGCAGAAGAGTTGAAATCAATAATTTTGAAATCACAAACTGAAATACCGGTAACAGAAGAACTAGTGGGTGGCTAGCTAAACCTCGGATGGCTACTCCAAGAATGAATATGATTGGTAGAAACACCAATACACCTGAGATTACCATCATTCGACTTTCCCATTGCAATGTTCGTCTTTCATATCTGCGTTGAAGATCTTCGTGAGCATCATTTATGACTGCTTCAAGGTTGGCGGTTGAAGATTCAATGAATTGGATAAAAGTTAGTAATCCTCTTCGAAGAGTAATTGAAGGCTGATTGATTGCATACCGTCGTAGTAGTTTTTCAGGAGATGAGCCATAATTCAGTGGGGCTATCATCTTTGAAAACGTAGATGCAATTGTGCCATAATCACCTTTTGATACATATTCTATGGATTCAAACACAGAACCCGTTGTAACATAGATTGTGGCCAACTCTTCTAATACATGTGGTGTCGCTTTTTCAATTTGGATCAGTTGTTTTTGATACTTGGAGAGAATACTGTTCAATAGGACCAAACAGCTCATTAATCCAATTGTTATGCCTAACACCAAAGCACTCAGAATTGGTAGAAAACTTGTTAGCAAAAGACATGTGGTAACAGTACTTATCGCGCTCAGGACCAGTATACCCGCTATTATGTGAATTGGTCGAACCTTGTCTTGATAAAGGAATTTAATGGCTTCAGTGAATTCCGGAGTCGTAAAGCGTCCAAGAATGAGATGTTTCCCTGGGACACATCTTCCGAGACTAGCTAGGATATTGATGAAGCTTAAGATCCTCGCCTCCCTTCTCTTTCCTTGAATGCATTATTTTTTTTGAGGTGGTTCGATTTTCACCTGAATAAACTGCATCAAAAGCGGCTACAATCTCTTTCGGATTAAAGGATTGGTTGGAAACTAATTTTGCCAATGTTTCTCGATACGTTCGAAGTCTTTTTCGAATGTCCTTTTGTGTTAATTTCTGAAATCTGCAAGTTTGGGAAATTAATAATGGAAATAAGTCCGACGTTCTTTGTTCGAGTTGATCCGAGGATTTACTCCATTCAAAGAGTGGATTTAGCACAACCTGATCCGATTCAAACTGAACTTCACTGATTTGAACTACTTTTCGTATAATTCTTCCTCGAACCACTTCTCTTACCATATGAATAAGCAATCCAAGTGATTGAAAACAGACTTCAGGGATGTCGTGGTGAACCTGCCAACGTAATAATAGCTCTTCATTTGAGTTTGCATGGCATGTCTGAATCCCCCTGATTCCTGCGCTGATTGCATGAAACATTGCTGCACTATGCTCTGCGGTTTGTATTTCTCCCAAGAACACCCAATCCGGTGAACGATGTAATAGCCGGATAATTTCATTTGATTTGGTTGATTGACTTTTTTCAAATGAATCGAAGGGGTCAACTCGAAACGTTACTTTGTGTCTATTACTTTCGTCAACTGTAATGCTTTCAAGGGCATCTTCAATCGCAATTTTTCTCCAACTCGGAGGGGCTAGCAAATTGATGGCATTTGCTAATGTTGTTTTGCCCGTTGAAGGTTCTCCGCATATTGTAATGTTTATTCGCAGTGTCATACATAATATCAGGAATGCTGCTGCTGAAAGAGAAATGGTACCGTTAGCGACTAATTCAGGAAGAGTTAGGGTTCTTAATCGTATTTTTCTGATGTTTAAATGTGGGCCCTCGTAAGCGAGTGGCGGAATATCAATTGCTGCACGGACATGAAATAACTTTGTTTTTAGCTCTGTCTTTAAAGATGGATTTCTTTCATCAAGTGGTCGTCGGCTTTCTAATCGAAGTCGAGTAACGATATGAGATAATTCAGATTCTAATGGCGTAAGATTGGATTTACATCGACCCCATTGTGCATGATCAAGATAATAGGCGGAACCTGGTTTATCTAAGTAGATTTCTTGAACCTCATCATCTAGGAGAAGTGGCATTGTTTTTGATAGATTTAGAGTCTGTGTAGTGGCAAAGAGTGCCAGGTTATTCCGCTCAGTGCTCGATAACTCTCTAAAATTCGTTAAGAGGTATTGTTGAAAATTAGCAATTTTGTGTGTTATGAGGGTTTCTAGGGTTTGAAGTTGAAGCTCTTCATGTGAAAACTGTCGTTGCTGCGAAAAGAGGGGTTGTAAAAAATTTGGCGAATAAATTTCTTCCAATGAAACAACAGCCTGGTAATATCTTTCCAAGGGAATATGAGGAAACTCGAAAATACGAATCTTGAAGGGTCCCACTTCATAGCTGCTACAAAGATGAAATGGGTTATCGAATAGTGTGCCAGAGGAGATTCCACTTATCTTTCTCTGAACTTGTAGATACCCTTCGAGAAAGAGTTGTTGGTCCGCTGTAGTTTCATCCCCGAGTTGTTCTTCAGCCTGTGATATCAGTTTGGATTCTTTTAATGCAGAAATGAATCTACGAATTGAACGATTTCGAGACGAATTAAATGTGGTTTCAAGGAAATTGTAAGCGGCGTAGGGTGCAAAAAACAGTTTTTGTTTAAGATCAGGGTACTGTCGAAGAATCGTATGGATTCTAGGTTCATATTTTGCAATAATCGAAGCAAATTCCTTTAGAATTTCCATTGACTGTCGTGGAAAAGAAATAATATGGTTACTTGAAAAAAACTGAGTAGGATAAATACCTTCGATGAAAGGTAATATTTGAAGAAATTGCTGGCGACAATATTGACTACTAGTTATATCACCTTTATCAGGTGCCTGACATGAACATAGGTCACAATCGAATGCCAGAATTTTAGTTGCATTTTGATCTTCGATTAATTGAAAGGGACAAACCATAATTACCGTGGATTTACTTCGAAGATTCCTATTTAAAGCAGAAAAATTTCAGTAAAGAGGACTTTAAATTCCATTTGCAACGGGAATCTATGAACAAAAATTGAATCAAAGTTTAGAAAAAATCATAATAATTGGACTAAATCTTACTCTTCTTGTCGCAATCGGTGTTCCTTTGCTTTTTTCCACTACACAGCTTATTTCCCAATCTGAACAGACCATAACTTTCCAGCACTTTGTACAAGACGTTGACGAAGCCATAATAACAGCGGATCAGGAACGTGGTTTTTTCGTCATACAGATTAGTATCCCTGTCAATGTTTCACTAGAGGCTGAAAATAATCAACTCATTTTCAAAGTATATTTGGATTCTTGGCACATAGTGACACGAACTTATCGATGTCCCATTCGAATTAACGGGCAATTGAATGAGGGAATTCATCAGCTTTCAGTGCATGCTACTGAGGAGCTCATTCTGATAACGTTTCAACAAACATAGGTTGCATTAGAATGCTACTTCTTCTACTTCTAAACCTAATTCTTTGTTGTTGGATTCTCCTATTAATCATTCAATCCATAAGTAATGACTTTTCTACCATAGTAATAATTTCCGGCACAATAGTCACATCGATGCCATTTACGATTTTACTGGCATGGAGCGCTAGTTTACAAATATACTACTCTGTTCTCATCTTCTCTCTATTTACCCTGATTGTGATTACACTGCACATAACCCAACTAGCACTGTGGTAGTAATTTTTGAATGTGTGTTTTCAGCAACTTGGCATAGTGATCTCGTACACTGTACTCTGCTGCGTTTGTAGCTTTAGAGATTAAGCGCTGAGTAAGGATTGGTCGGCGTTTTGCAATCTTTGCAATCAAAAGATCTGAGCTATAAACAACTGCAACAGCAAAAATGAATGGGTTCCTTCCTCCTCGTTCAGGAACGCTGATTCGACTAAATAACTGGTTAGCATATTTCAATAAGCGCGCTTGGTATTCTTGAATTGGCAACCCGGCACGGCGCAATCTCAGGCGTATTTTTGGGTGGTTTACAGTTTGTGATACAATTCGTTGCAAGTAATCCTCACTCATTCGTTTTACGGGTGCAAGTGACATCTTTTTCTTGGCTGAAAGAGCTTGGCGAATAATCGAACGGCTAGTTACTCGGTGGCCGAGTTTCTGAAAAGCCTCTGCAATTTCTTGAAGAGTAATTGGGGCGTTTTCCTTGGATTCACGTACTGCCAACATCAGTCCATAGGCCATAAGGGTGAGATGGCTCGTGATATCAGAACTGTCAAGCTTCTTGTCCATCTTCTGGTAGTAGTATGCAGCTCTATCCTTGATGCCGTCAGTTAACGAAAGCAGATCAGCTGCTCGGCTTAGGGATCGTAATGCACGATATGTTGTTTCCCGTTTGGCGATTCGAAGACGAAGGTTGTAATCATATTTGAGCCTTCGAAACAATCGTTGGCTTCGCGGAGTTAATGGTCTCCCAGTTCGATCGTAGAAGAAACGGCTAGCTTGATAGTCGATGAAACTTCCCAATCCACCCACCATGGCAGTGCGTTTTCCTAATGCAACAAAAGACTTTGATTGTGAGGAAGAGCTTCTATCTTCCATATGCATCTGGTAAGGTGAACTGACTAATTGTCGCACCAACACTAAACCACAGGCAGCGCAAACGTATTCCCCGTTTGTTAGTACGGTGTGTCCTGAACATTCAGTACAATAAAGGTTCTCCATCTAAGTATCACTTTGAGCGGCTTTGTATTCTCAAAGTGCTCTGGCTCTTAACCAAACTTTGGCAAATCCCTGTCCTTTCTAAAGACGACAAAAATCGCGCACGTAGACCCTGGCGTCCACTTAAACGATTATTCAGCTCAGAGAGACACATCACTGAAACTATTCAAGAAAAAAGTTGTAAAGTAAAGTATATTGTTTCGAATGATTATCAATTAGAAATCGAGATATAGACTGGTCTTTTTGCTCTGATTCCAGATATTTTCCGTTTTGCAATAATACTTCCCTGCAAACCCGAAAAGAAAACCACATATTTCATACCTGTACTGGTCTTCTCGATTTGATAGACATCGCCTCGAAGAGTCAAGAGTGCGTGTGCCTTTTTTGGTTTGGTAGTAGAAAGCGAGACTTTTACTTTTTGTCCATTTTGAAGTGAACCCACATTGTATGGTAATTCAAATTCGATTCTAATTTGCTTACCAACAGCGACGAGATACTGGAAGATTTGGGTCTGAGGGGTTTCCCGCTTTTCAATGGTACCACTACCTGAAACCATACATATCACCAAACATTGATGAAATATCTCATAATGATGCTTACAAACATATAAAAACGGATGGATAATCACTACTCAAATCCAGAATATCTGGAGGACACGCTATGTCACAAAGTACAGGGGCTCGACACTTTTTCAAAGAATTAGCCTCTTTGATAGGAGCCACGGTTGTTGTAAGTACCACTACTGGTAAATCTCTCACAGGAAAGATGCGCGGATATGATCCAGCTACGCTAAGCGTTGTCTTAGGTGAAGCTCGCGATAAAAAAGGAAACCTCTTTCACCGGATTCTCATTACAGGCCATACAATCCTTGAACTTGTAAAAACTGAAGATCCCTTTGATTTGAAAGGTTTAGCTGAGCAAATGGAAACGCTATTTCCTCCAGGAGAGGTTAGATTTCTTGAAGACGCACGAGTTATCGTCGTGCTTAACAAGGTCCGTGTCACCGAACAAGGTGTAGAAGGTACAGGACCACTTGCAGACAGAATTCGGAAAGTATACACGCGGTTTGTTGAGGAACAAGAAGCAAAAGAAGAAGATTCCACCAAAAAGTCGCGTTCGCAATGATTGAAATCATTCAAAAGGACTTACTAGGACGAATAGCAAGATTTCGTACTAAGAATGGCGTAGTTAATACACCGAACTTTATTCCAGTTGTCCACCCGACACGCGAACTCATACCACCCCGAAAAATGTTCCAAGATTTTGATTGTCAAATAATAATAACAAATGCATATCTACTTTCGAAAGCTCAACTTGAAGGAAAGATCCATGATATTCTCGATTTTCCAGGATCAATTATGACAGATTCAGGAGCATATCAATTACTGGTTTATGGCGACATAGACATTACTCCAGACCAAATAATTCAGTTTCAAGAGAGAATCGAAACTGACATTGCAGTGATTTTAGATATTCCCACGGGAGGTAAGGCAACATATAATGAAGCTGAATTCACAGTACGAGAAACTCTTCGTCGCGCCAGCCTCTCAATCGCTCAACGCCAAAAATCGGGTATTTTGTGGGTAGGACCAATTCAAGGAGGAATATATCCCGATTTGGTCGCAAAATCCGCACGGGCAATTAGTGAACTAGATTTTTCCATTTATGCAATAGGAAGCCCAACTCAACTTATGGAACAATACCAATTCGATAGGCTAGTCGATTTGGTATTAAATGCTAAAATGAACATTCCCACAGATAAACCCGTTCATCTGTTTGGTGCAGGACATCCTCTGATATTCCCCCTAATTGTGGCCATGGGCTGTGATATGTTTGACTCTGCGGCATATGTTCTATTCGCAAAGCACGATCGGATTCTCTCTTCTGAAGGCACTTATCGTTTAGCAGATCTTCAAGATGAATTTTGTAATTGCCCTACTTGTAGCGAATATACAATTACCGAAATGAAGCAACTCGAAAAAAAGAAACGCGTTCAAGTATTAGCTGAACACAATCTGCGCATCTGCCAAAAAGAAATTAAACGGATCAAACATGCAATTCGAGAGGGAACTCTTTGGCGTCTAGTTGAAAGTAGGCTTAGTAGTCATCCATCTTTAGTCGACGCCATGCAAAGACTTCAATCCTATCAAGACTTTTTCGAAAAAGCTTCCCCAATCACAAAAAAACGAGCAATTTTTATTACTAGTCCATGGTCCCTCTATCAGCCCGAAATTTATCGCCATAAGAAGCGGATAGAAGAATACTCTTCCCCCGAACCAAATAGAAAAGCGCTCCTATTATTTCCAACTTTTCAAAAGGGTCCATATCATTTGACGAAAGAATATGAACGGTTCAACAGTCTATACTTGTCCATATCATCTGAAACTTTTTCATCTCTTGACACAGTCTTTATTTCTCCCATTTTTGGTTTAGTTCCACTGCAAATTACCAACTATTATCCTCTGGCACAAAACGTGGTTCCACAATCTGACTTGATTGAACTTGATTCAACGATTATTGAACAGTTACGAGTTTACCTTTCAAAACATCCCCAATATACTCAGGTTTTTGGAATATTTGGTAAATCAAAGAACTGGCAATCTTTCAAACGAAGATGCGAAAAAACCCTAAAACAACTCAAAAAGAAATTCACACTCTCAACAACAGATTTCAGTAAGAAATCCATGAAACCAATAATCACAAAGATTATTCACGAACTGTAATGAAAACGAATCGAAGAATTGAAAAAGAGTGGTGCCGCGTCGGGGATTTTCTCCAATAGGATTATTCCAAAAGGATTCGAACCCCGGTCCTAAGGTCGAGAGCCTCAGATGATTGACCTGGCTACACTAACGCGGCCTTAGGGAATTGGTTCTTGCATCGGTTTTTAAGGTTTCGACGTTAGTGATGTGAAAATTATTGCACACTTTCAAACCTACAAAATCCTAATAACCTACCAATAATATCGCGATATCATCAGGAATTCCTGGAGGATAAATACTTGGGCAAAGTTAGAACGGTTTTAGTGAAACGCCTATCGAGAGAACTCGTAGATCGGTATCCAGATAGCTTTACGACAGATTTTGACCAAAATAAAGAAGTCTTAGATGAGCTTCTTACTAATACAACCAAACGACTAAGAAATCGGATCGCTGGATATGTGACACGTTTAATGGTTATTCGCCAAGATGAAGATGTTATTGTAGCCTGAAAGCGTTTTTCGATTCTTAATAGAGTTCCAACAACCTCGTGAAGTTGAAACGAACTAAACGGAGCTTTATCAATGGGAGTTATTATCGACACTCCGAAAATACGGATGGAAATTAAGTTCGTTTCAGTTGAATCTCTCTTCATACATGAGGAAACCATTCCTCAGGCACTTCAACAACTCATACAAGATCTTACTGTTGAGGGGATTCTAAAACATCCAATAATTGTTGATACTGAAACCAATGTGGTTCTTGATGGTATGCACCGTGTGGCCGCTTTGAAAAGATTAGAGTGTAAAATCGTACCAGTGTGCAACGTTGACTACAAAAATCCCGAAATTGAATTATTCGCTTGGTATCGAGAATTTAATGGTAATTCTTCCTTTGATATCTTGTTGGAGAAAATCTGTTCGGAAGAGCAGTTTGACCCAGCTCAAACATCATCAACCCAAGCCCATGAACTAGTAAATTCACGAAATGCAATGGCCGCCCTTGCTTTAGGTGAAACTGCATTTTTGCTCTCTCCAAACACACAACTAACAATCAAAGAGATATACGATAAAATTGCTGCAATCGAAATTAAGGCACAACAGTTACAGTACAGCATAATCTATAGCACAGAAACAGACGCCCTCAAAAGCCTTCAAGAACACATCCGACCAGTCTTACTTGTTCCATCACTAACAAAAGAAGAAGTAGTTGAGAGCGCATTAAAACACCAACTCTTTACCCAAAAAACCACTCGCCATGTTGTCCCTGCACGACCTCTGTTCACAAATGTACCAATCTCTTGGCTGAAAACCGTCAACCTGAAAGAGGCAAATAGGCAATTGGATATTCATCTAAATTCCAAACGAATAATCAAAAAAGATCCTGGAGCAATAATAGATGGTCGTCGATATGAAGAGCGAGCCTATCTATTTTCTGATCCTTGACTACAGAAATCTGAATCTTCCCTCAAATTACTTTTAGATATCAACTGGGAATTTAAAACGAATTCCCTTTTCTGATTGAAATTTATGACCTTATGTACTATTTCCAACTCTAATTTCTGATACTCAATGTCACGGTTATCAATAACTAATCACGTATCGAAGCTGAAAGACGGTTTAAGGACACGCAATATCGAGTATGTTGTATCCGAAGATGCTCTCGGGTGTAATATCAATGAGGTTTACGTAATCGGAGCACAGGAACTAATAATATTCCCTGAGAATCAATTAGACACAAAATCGATTCAGTGGATCTTGCAGGTAAGAACACCACTAACGGTACGAATCACAATTTTCTCAAAAGACAGCTCGATACTAAAAACACGTTTAATGAAAGCAATAACGACTCTCAAAAAAGACGGTCTAGTGATTCCACACACAGAACATGCAATCTCAGTTCAAGAATTAACAGAAAACAACATCCAACTTCTTCTCGACTCACTTGAAAATAGGCCTAATCTCAAAACGAATGGACGACCATTTCCATGTGTCCAGACCTCTCTTGTTTCAACAAACGTAACTGTTGATTCAATAAGTGAAAAACAAGAAGATTTACACATCTATTTGCGGAACGCTATCAAATCATATTGGACTGAGCGCTATTTCGCGAGATACATGAATATTCCATCACAGAAAGTAAAAGTCCTCGCAAAACGAATTGGTATCCAGCACGAGAAATGTGGTCATGAAACGTTGTATTTCTTTGACCGAAAAAAGGCATTGGGAACATACTTTGAGCATATTATTAAAGGGATTTTAGATGCGTTGAAACTGAAATATCAAGAAACCTCTTCGCATGACTTTTTCCTACCCGACTTACACCTAACTCTTCACTTTATTGACAAGGAGAAAGAACAGCTTAAAATTCAAGCAGGTGAATATACAAAAAATCGTAATCTAATAGTCATTGTTCCCGAGTCATTACACAGGAATATTGGACGTATTCAGGACGACTTCTTTCAGGTTCTACCGTTAAATCAAGACAAGATTAAAACCGCCTTAATACGAGTCATTCGACAAAGAATCGATTATATACACGCTTATTCATCAGGAATAACTAGTTAGAAACTAACAACTTACATAGAAAGATGGACTCAGGACATAAAGTTTAAATTTCATCTTCCTGAAGCCTAAACGCCCTGTGGGAACTAACCATGATAGAAATTATCAAACTGAAAGAGGTAAAGAACCTACGAGATCCCATTGCGCTAGTAGGTATGCCCGGAATCGCTAGCGTGGGAAAACTAGCAATTGAAATTCTTATTAGAAGTTTAAATGCTGAACCAATTATTCAAGTCCTATCTGATGATTTTCCTCCACATGTCATGATTGATGAAGAAGGAATGATGAAAATCCCTGAGTGTCAAATCTATCTTTATAAGAACCCAGAAATCACACACGACGTATTATTAGTATCGGGAGATTTTCAACCTTCAACCTCACAGGGAATTTACGAATTTTCAGATCGAATCGCTGAAACATTCAAGGCTCTTAATGTAACAAAAATAGCAGCTACTGGGGCTTATGTTCCTGGAGAATATCCTGAAACTCCAAAAGTATTCGTTTCTTCAACTGGACCAAAATTCCAAGCCTTCTTTACACAACTAGACTATGTTGAACCAATGGCAGATGGAGTCATAAATGGCGCCAATGGTGTGATACCTGCCTGGGCTCATCTCAAATACGGAATTGAAGGCGTTTGCCTTTTAGCAGAAACTGTTCCGCTGCTCCGATTAGACCCCCGTGCCTCTAAACTAATAGTTGAGGTTCTCAATGACCGATTTAACATCCAAGCTGATGTCTCGGAGCTGGAACAAAAAATCGAAGAAATGAAAGGAATTTTTGCACAAGTCAAATATCATCTTCTTCAACAACGTGAACGACAAGAACCCCGTGATGAATCAGAAAGTGCAAGTTACATTGGCTAACGCTACTACCTCTTTGATTTGAGGGAAAAATATGGGATTACAGTCAACACTACTGAAAATATTGGCAACGATCTTTGGAATAGCGATTGTATTTCTAATAATCGATTTTTTCCTTTTTCAATCACAAAACACCATTGCACTAATAGAAGCAATTCAAACCACGTTTACACTAAATCCTTTACTTAGCTGGGGAATTATACTCTTTGTAATAGCAATTCCTCTGCTTATTGGGGGACTTCTTTACTACAAACGAAGACTCTTCATTCGGCATCTCAAAGACGAACTAGACGAGGCTGAACGAATAACCCTAATCGATCTAGCTCAAAAATTAGATGTGACACCTGCAAAAATAGAAGTGGAACTCAACCGAATGGTCACTTCTAAAGTTACCAGATTTCATGGTGTACTCATTACATCTCAAGGCAAACACGTCTACATCGGGGAAAAATTACTAAACAAAATGATTGCGTCATATAATGAGGATCAACCACGTGGAGAAATTGCAAATTCTCTACAAATCAGTCGTTCGGAACTTGACAAAACCATCGAACTCCTCATTGATAAGGGAACAATTGAGGAAAGAGAAGAGACTGTAACTAGAAAAGTCCGCCCCAGTTATCGTCGCGGTACACGCTGATACTCTATAAAAGGAAGCGAAATTGATGAAAAAATGGGAGTCGGCTAGTCGACCGGAAACAGCAGATAAGATTCAATATCATATCGGATTGAAGCCTGGTGATATCGCGCCATCTGTATTATTGCCGGGTGATCCTGACCGCGCAAAACTGATTTCAGAAATTTGGGACTCTGCGAAACAAATGGCGAGAAAGAGAAGCTATCTCACATTTACCGGAGTTTACAAAAAGTATCCAATCACGACAACTTCTACGGGAATTGGTTGTCCAGCAACGGCGATAGCCATCGAGGAGTTAGCCACAATTGGTGCCAAAACTCTGATTCGAGTAGGCAGCTCAGGAGCTATTCAAAAAGACATTGACTGTGGAGATTTAATAATCTCAACTGGTGCTGTAAGAAATGATGGTACGAGTTCACAATATATAGTACCACAGTATCCTGCAAGTTCCAATTATCAGGTAACCCTAGCTCTCATTGAAGCAGCAGAAACTTTCGGTTACCGCTATCATGTAGGAATCACATGCAGCACAGATAGCTTCTTTACCGGACAAGGACGACCTGGTTTTGAGAATTACTGGCAGTCAAATATGGATAATATCATTCCTGATTTGAAGGCGGCACGAGTATTAAATTTTGAAATGGAATGCTCAACCATCTTCACACTCTCAAATCTCTTTGGACTAAGAAGTGGTGCCGTATGTACAGTCTTTGCTAATCGGGAAACTGGAAAGTTTGCCACAATTGGAGAAAAAGAAGCTAGCAAAACCGCTTGTGAAGCCATAAAAATTCTTGCTGAATGGGATGCACAATTGAAGAAAACCAAATCTCGATATTGGTTCCCAGGATTATTGAAGAAATCAAAATAGAGTGGTAGCCCGGCGCGGATTCGAACCGCGGTCCCGGGGTGGCTTCACTGTTTTTCGATATTACAGTTCCAAAGCCCCGGATGATTGACCATTTTGCCTCCTTAGCTGGAAGCTACACTACCGGGCTAGAATGCCTTTAAGGCGATTCATTTTATTCGTGCTTCTTGAGTCTTTCGCTTTAGAAAAATATGATTATTCTGCAAATTCTTCACGAAGACTCAATAGGATTCGATCCATCCGACCGACGGCTCGGTCGCGCCGTTTTTGTAAATCCTTTTGAAGCTTCTGGTACACCGAAGCGGTGATCCGTTTTTGTCGATAGCGTTGCTCAAGAGCATGAAGTGCTTCAATTGCACTAACTCGTTCAGCTTCCAAAAGTTCCAGCTGACGAACACTGGATTCATACTTACCGCCTGCCTCAATGAGGGGTTGGCTTCTACCAGCTAATTCTCTATCAAGGGCTCTAAGCTTCCTTTCGAAGTTCTTTTTCTCCTTTCGGTACCGTGGTTTGGAGATTTTTCCTTGAAGCATAGTTTGTTCTAACCGCTCTGTCTGGAGAAGGAGTGCAATCTTTTCACCATACAAAGCGCAAAATTCGCCAAGAATGGCTGGATCAACATCTGCGACTGCCGTAACAATTTCTTCTTCTTCACGGAAATAGGGTATCCGTCTAGCGGCAACATACCCTAAACAGATAAGCCCAACCACAAGGAAGAGCAGTAAAGGTCGAGTCAGAGCAGGTGGAATGGGATATACATATTGCAAGTTCACTTCACTTTGACTCATGGAAGTGACATTAGTAGCCACAAGGGATAACAGATACTGACCAGAGGGGGAAATTGAAGTTTCAGCACCCAAAGGGACATTCTGAAGCCAACTTCCAACTGGTAACAAAAACTCAGTTATCTGATTTTGAATTCTAAATGGATATTCAAGATAAAGCCCCAAAAAGAGGAATTGACCGGTTTGAAAAATTAGTTGGCGTTGATCGAGAGGAATTCGGTATTCGTAATGAAATATGTAAATATCGTCTTGTTGCAAATGATATTCGAAGGACACGTAAATTTTACCGGGGTGTGTGATATCTGCCAGTTTTCCAATCGAACTGGATAAGTTGGATACTTGATCGTAAACTCGTAAGAATTCACTTCCCGGAGGCAACACTAACGTAATGTTATTCCAAATCTGTTCTGTGTTCGCGAATTCAGGATTTGGGCTTTCCACTCGAAGAGAATGGACCTCATGGGCCATGAGATAGCCCCAAGCATCAATTGAGAATATTCGTTTGAGTTCCAAGTATGTCATTAAGGGAAGGAAGTCGTTTGGCACGAAGCTAAGTAACACAGATCGTTCTTCGTAAGAATAGGGATGAATATCAATGCCCGACCAATAAGATTGTGTTGGGGCTGTTAATACATAGTTGTAAGTTAGTCTGGTTTCATAACTTTGGATAAAGTACGGGCTGGTTGGCTCAATCGAAAATGTGATGGTTGCCGTGCCACCGGTTTGAGAAGTTAATCCTGCAACATTCATTCGAGTAACAAACGTTGACTCCTGATCCGGCATTATAGGGTCTGCAAGAAATACTTCCCATCCTGTACAATTGGGGCCAATAAGTGGGACTCTTTGATAGAAGAGTTCTGTTCCATTTGTAGTTTCAGCGCGAAACTCCATAACGTTATCAATCTCAGAAAGAGGATAGGCGGCCAATACAGAGAAGGCTGGTTCAGGTCCCGGATTAAAAATAGTGATTGTATCAGTGATAAGTACCATACCGTATTCTTCATAATAGACATTTCTCTGAACATCAGTTAGAACTAGCGGCGGACCTTCCCCACTTACAGGTGGTCCTAGAACAAAGACCATGGGTAAGCAAATGAGTACAAGTAGGAGTACGACTCTAGTCTTCACAGAGACACACACCGATACCGGGTTTCGATTTGTCGATTCCCTTCACGTATTTAACTTTGTCGTTGCCTACCACGGCTCCAATTAGGATAAGAAAGCGTAATACAAAATATGGCTTTATGGGAATTTATCCTGGAATTGCACACCCGTTTCAGCACTATTAATGCAAACTATTCTAGAGGCTTTTTCCATGTTTCAGGAACATCACCCATTTTTCGGGCTGGAACACCATACACAATAGCCTTGGCCGGAACATCCTTAGTCACTACAGCTCCAGCACCAATAACCGCTTCCGCGCCAATCTCAATACCGGGAAAGATTATTGCCCCTGCACCGATACTTGCACCTTCTCGTAGAATTGGACCTGAAATTTTGTAAGGAGACCGCATAACGTATTTATCATTGGTAAGAACGCAATTTGGGCCAAGAAAAACATGATTTTCAATCACGGTCTTCCAAGGGATGTATACGTTCGACTGGATTGACACTCTACTTCCGACTATGGTTCTTCCATCAATTATCACACCAGTTCCCACAGTGGAATAATCACCAATGCTCACCTCTTCGCGAATCAGGACATTATGTCCGGTGCGAACGTTTCTTCCTAACCTAGAACCTGCATACATAACTGATCCAGATCTAATAATACAATAGTCTCCTATGCTAGTGGAATCTAATTCAACCCATGGTGTTTCGATTTCCCCAGCTTGAAATTGGTGAATGAATTGCTGGGGAGGAAATCCTATTGTCGTTTTTTCACCTATGAACACATGATCTCCGAATGATACAGGTCCCTGAATAACACATCCAGATCCAACATAGCAATGTTGGCCTCCTTTGATTATCCCTTTAAGAAGAGCGAAGGCTTCGACTATACAATCTTTGCCTAGTTTCGTTTCGTCTTCAATGACTGCTAATGAATGGATTTTTGCTTTCAACAGGCACTATACTCCTCAAGGTGAATTATTCGTTTCTTTCGTGCACTTTCAAGAGCAGCTTCGGCGATACGAAGGGCTTCTAACCCGTCAACACCTGAAGTTAAGGGGGCTTGTTTTTCATTAATGCAGTTTATAAAATGCGTTAGTTCTCGTTTGAGTGGCTCGTCCCATGTGTTCGTTGACTTTTGCTCCCATTGGTTAGAGCCAACTGTAACTTCTTGGGATATGTAGTCCAAAGACATAACGCCTTGGGAGCCTGTAAGATTCAACCCCCGAAGCTTGTAAGGCGTCAACCAGTTACATTCAAGGAAAAACGTTGGTTTATCATCGAATCGAATTACAATATTTGCATGGTCTTCATACTTATGATAAAGGCTTCCAGCAATTGCGTACACCGATGAAGCCTCCTGCTTGACGAGGGATCGAGCGATATCAATATCATGAATGGCCATGTCCTTGATTATTCCAATATCTGCCACACGACCTGGTACAAATGGTCCAAGCCTGCGAGCGGATCCTAATACTATTTCCCCTAATTTCCCTTGGTCAATAACCTGGGCTGCTGTATTTACAGATGGATTGAAGCGTTCCACAAAACCAACCATTAGGTTAACGTTAGCAGCTTTTGAAGCATCAATAATCCGTTGGGCTTGTTGCACAGTGTCTGTCATAGGTTTTTCAATTAAGACGTGTTTTCCTGCGGCGATTGCTTCCAAAGCTAGATCTGCATGCGTTACTGTCGGAGTACAAATTGTTACAGCATCAATGTCTTCGCGGCGTAATAGTTCCTCGGTATCCGTGTAATGAGTGACATTGTATTTTTTTGCTAATGCCTTAGCACGGTTTCCATCACGATCCACGACGGCAATCATTGTAGCTTCTTCAATTTCCGAGAAGACACGTACATGGTTTTTTCCCCATGCTCCTACACCTATTACACCGACTCCAAAGGGGTTCATCGTTTCCACCTATTGCTAGTGAACAGGATATTACCTAAAAAGTTACCGATATTACGTTTAAACCAGTTTATTCGAAACGATAATTTAGGAGGTACCCAAAGAGGAATATGATTATTATGTCTCTCACTGAACCGGCTGAAAAACTCCGTCAATTGGGACTTACAGAATATGAAACACAAGCATATCTAGTCCTTGTGCAAGGGACCCAAATGAGTGCTGAAGAAGTAGCACGAAGCGCCAATATTCCAATTCCTCGAGTGTATGGAGTTTTAGAAAGTCTTCGAGATTTAGGCTTAATTGTAATAATTGAGGGGCGACCAAAAAAGTTTGAAATTATAAGCCCGGAGGAAGGCTTACAAAATCTAATCAAAATCAGAAAACGAGTAGCTGACGATTCTTTGCGCCAGCTTGAAGAAACGAGCCAAGAGGTCAGAGAAGTTTTATCTCCCATTTTTTGGCGTGAACGTCTTCGGATTAAACCGGAAGATCTCCTGGAATCTTTAGAAAATCTAGCAAACACCGAAAAACAGACAAAGAAACTAATCACTGAAGCCCAAAAAAATCTAGATATCTTTACTGATGTCTTCAGTTGGTTTGATGGGGTTGAAAAGCATCTAACTAAGGCTTTAGCACGAGGTGTGAAAATTCGAGTCCTTATGAATATGGAACACCCGATAACTCACACAGTTGTAAAAAAACTCAAGTCTATGAAAATCAAAGTTCGTCAACCTTCGGATCTAAAGTTTCCTGTAAGGGGTACACTTTCTGATTCTTCAACAGTGGTGTTTCTTATTTGGGCATCACCCAAGGGTAATCGTGGGCATCCTCGTTATGTCTATCGCCCTAGTTTCTCAGCCAACGAAGGAATCGTAGCAATTTTCCAACAAAGCTTCGAATATCGCTGGCAGCAAGGAACATCTAAGAATTCTTCTGGGTGATTTAGGACGCCTTTTTCATTTCGTATTTGAAATACAATCGGGTTGAAAAATGCCATAGGGCCAACCACCCAAAAACGAAAATAATTCCGACGATGGGCCATAGAAAACTTTGGTAGACCTCGATTAAGCCATTCAATATACCAAACACTGCCATTCCAAGTCCCCAAACACCCACCATTATTGCGATTAATCCTGCTAAACGCAAACCAAGTAGGTCCTTCCTTCTAAGAACCAAATACACCCCTAGAATCAGACATATGGGAACAATCACAAGAATCAATGAAAAGGGCCAGACAATAATTCCAATCGAGTCAAAAGGAATCAAAAACACGGTTAAAATCGCAAGAATGCTGCTAGCGAGTGTTAAAATCGATAATGACAAAGTTATTCGTTGTTCAGTTAGAGGTCCCCTTGCTACAACAAGACGTGTCAAAGTTAATGGTGCCTTAGGGTCGTTGGAAGCTGCGAGAGTTCCATCTTCCTGAAATACAGTAGGTCGTGCCCTCATCTGGCGTCTTTCTAACAAGCCTCCGATACTCACTAGACTATAAAACGCGTTCATTATGGCAGGTAACAGGGCAACTATCGCCACGATTTCAAGACGCCCCATAATCGCCACGGCTCCAATAGCCGCACCCACGAGAAGAGATCCAGTATCACCAGCAAAAACCTTCGCGGGGTATCGGTTGTAATAATAATAGGCAAAAAGAGTTCCAATCATAACACAGGAAAATAATAATCCTAATCCGGCTTCAGGGATTCCAACTGCCATCATCATAAGTGACACGATTAAGAGTGCAAAGAACATAATTATCGTTGTCAGAGGCATAACCCCGTTGAAGACATCGGACATATTGACTGCGTTCGATGTTATGGCGATGGCTAAGGGAATAAGAATTAATGGATACACAATGGTCAATCGAGTTGCGCCTAGAAAAGGCAAGTAGGGGGCTGGAATATATGCAGGAAGAAAAGGCGGAAGAAGTTCCAATAGAATTAGGGCCCAAGTGTAGAAGAGAATGGGCAAACAAGCTAACATTGTTAGTAAAGGTTTTACTATGGGACCCAGTGGCTTCAAATCATCGATGATTCCAATTGCTCCAGCAATGAGAAGCACTGCAAGAAACACTAGTATTCGGAAATCAAAATATCCGAATCCAATAAGACCCGAACCAAGAAATACAACAAGACACGCCACGGTTATTCCAAAAAGAATCCCCACTCCTCCCATCTCTGCAACTTCAGGTTGATCTAATTTGTGAACATCAATTCCAACAATGCCCCTGCGTGTCATGGCTTTGATTACATAAGGCATTATTAAGAAAGTCACAATGAAAGCTACAAGGAGCCCGGTAAGTGCCAAAAAAATTATCGGCGTCACTGTTAACTAGCCTCAATATCGATGGGAGAGTAACTTCAGTCAAACTCCTCTGCCCCTTAAAAAGTCATTCGTACACTTCTACGAAGGGGGGTAGAAATTAAATAAAGTACCTCGAGATGCAATGTATCAAGGGAGGATACTGTTTGCCAGAGCTTGAACGACTCAATCAAATTCCAGGCGTAGGACCCCGCCTTGTACAGAAGCTAATTACTGTCTTTGGATCAGAAGATGCTGCAATAAATGTAATTTCCAATGCACAGGTTGCTTCACTTGCAGGGATTCCCGGCGTGGGCAAGAAAAAGGCTTTAGATATCGTGCAGGAGGCTTACGCCCTCCGTGAAGGTATTAGTGCCTTTGAAGTTTTGAAAACGGAAGACATCCAAGAGATTTACACACGAATTCTAACGATTATCCAATCTTATGCAAATAGCTTGTTTGCGAAAGACAAACTCTCACTCTACTATCCACTTCCTTCTACGAAAATGGAAATCATCAATCAGCGGTTAAGATGGTTTCAACAAGCAGAGGAACTCGTGAAGAAATGTAATCAAGAACAACTCAATCAATTGGGTCGCCATCTTTCAATTTCCCGCCCCCTTAGAAGAGGAACAAAACTCTCTTTAGCAACCTGGAGGGTCATTTTGACAGACAATGACACTGCCTACAATCAATTGAAAGAATATCAAGCTGACAGAACTTCAAGGATTATCCAGCTAAAACCTGGTGAACGATTGGACGAGTACCTCCAATCATATGACTATGTAATTGCTTCACTTGAAATGGGAGTGATGACAGGTGCTGCAGAACATGCAGGAAACCTCGACATCCTCAAAAGTGAATTCACTTTAGCTGATGTTTCTCCTGAATCGATTATCTCATTTTATGCAACTAACCATGAAACGATTCTATCTATTTGTGCTGCAGCTGAAGCTATGACCCAACTCCCCTCTACACCTGCCCTTCAAAGATTCATTGAAAAAATCGACCTCACTGCACTTAACAGCCTAGTTGAAATCGTTGGAAAAATTACTAGTTCCGGAGATATCTCCATTGATGCTGATGCAGATTATGATCGGTTACGGTCGGCATCACAACAGTTCGAGACGAAAGTCAGTGAAACTGAGATTTGGGCCAATGATAAGATTCGTGATGAGATATCAAGCAGCCAAGTTGTTCTCGAAGGGGATCAAATTATCAATATCCTCGAAGCTACAACCTCTGAAGCAATTGGTGCAGAACAACTACGTCAGTATCTTCCACCGCAGGTTTTTGAGATTCTAGTTACTGCTTTACAGGAGTCAGAAGATTACTTAGCCCAAGCACTACAGTTGAAACGAAATGAACTCGAATGGGTTGATGGAATATTTTCACAAAGTATTGCTTTACCAATTCAAGCCAGTCGTCAAAAAGCCAGTAACCTCCAAAACAATGTAAGAAAAGCAATGCATTCTCGCGAACATAAACTCAAAACCGAAATTGCTGTCACGCTCAGTCAATTTGAGCAACCAATCAAGGATGCAGTTCAAACGTTACTCGATTTTGATGTTTTCCAAGCCATTGGACAATTTTCTCGTGATTATCATCTCTCGGTTCCTTCAATTACTCCAGACGGTGTAGGAATTACATTTCAAAATGGACGAAATATCTTCTTGACGCATGAAGCTCTAAAAGAAAAACTCGAGGTCGTGCCTGTCTCATATGCCATTGGAAAAAATGGTTGGTCTCCGGAAGCCACAAGTGGAGAACGCGTAGTGCTTCTGTCTGGAGCTAACAGTGGTGGAAAAAGCTGTTTACTCCAAAACGTAGCTCAAATTGCGATACTGGCACAAATGGGTATGTTGGTGCCTGCGTCTAAAGCTGAGGTGGGTATTTTTGATGAACTGTATTATTATGCAAAAGCTACGGGAATGCTTTCAGCAGGAGCATTTGAATCTTCATTGAATAATCTAGCTAACATTGTTCTAAGTGATGCCTCAAAACTTGCATGCTTTGACGAATGGGAAGCAAGTACAGAACCAGGTGCTGCAGCCAAAGTCGTAGCAGCAGTTTTAGAACTATTTGCGGAGAATCCTAATTCTTGTGTAATCTTTGTCTCACATCTTGCTGGGGATATCACTCAATTAGCACGAGTTCCCATACGAGTTGACGGTATTGAAGCCACTGGTTTGGATCCTCAACTCAACCTGATCGTGAACCGTTCACCCCAATTCGGTAAAATTGCAAAATCAACCCCTGAACTAATTGTTGAACGACTTTATCGATCTGCAAAAAACCAAAGACAAAAAATCTTTCAAAGAATTCTCGAACTCGTTAGAGGATCAGACGCTAGCAACTAAGAGATTGTAATCGGTTAACTCCATCTATTTCTTCTATAAATTCAGCAATAACATCCGGAACTAATGATTCCCAATCCTTGTTGAGGAGCATTTTGCGACGAATTTCGGTTCCTGAATAGCTAGTTTTCTTGTGCAAAGTAATTTTTTCAACCTTGATATTCTGTTTTGAAAATAGAGTTACACCCGTTTCAGAACCAGTGTAGACAATGCCAAAGGGAGGCACATAACGCTTTACATGCTCGACCCAAAGTGTGAAATTATGAACATCGGGAACTGGGACTATCAGATACCGGCTACAGGGGATTTCCAGTTCATCAAGCACAAGTTGAATCATTGTTATACGTTCTGCAGTAGTAAATGGGTTAACTGGTGTAAATCCGGCTTGGGCGCTTCCAATGATGATAAAAACTTGTTCTTCTTTTGAGAGAATCTCATTCAAGGCATACAAATGGCCTTTATGGAATGGTTGAAATCTCCCAATGAATAGCCCCGGGTGTCGCATTCGGAAACACCATTGTTATCTTACAATTATGTCCTGATTAACCGTACTGTCATTGTTAAAGAGGACACCCTCTGCTCGTAAAATCCTTTCTTTCTCTTTAGTCCCACTTGTTGTTCCACCAAGCTTTCCTAATTTTCCATCGGAATGGATCACGCGATGGCATGGAACTGCCCAAGGAACCGGGTTACTTCGCATAACAGAGCCCACACCTCGTGGTGAAGAATTGCTTTCCTTGGCTAGTCCTCCATAAGAGATGACTTTCCCTCGTGGGACCTGTAATAATCGTTTAGATATCCTTAGTCTCGCAGAAGACCAGTTTCTCAACGAGATTTCCTCAAATGAAAACGGTTGACCCTCGCCGTGAAAAAGTTCGGCGAGTTGAGAACCTATGAGAGACATTTGATTTGATTCTTGTTTATTATCAAACTCATCGAATCGGTTCATACGGTGTAAGGTATTTGTTAAACTCAAGTTCCCCTCGTTTACCGATTGGTCGGATGAAGTACAGGCTACGAGCTTTCCTGAATTCTCTTCAAGAGCAAATAATATCCAGAGCTTTGATTTAACCTTTACAGAACCAATATTTATGGTAGTCATTACGTAAGCACTTTATTTCCTCAACTATAAGCATTTCAGTGACGGAAAATGGCAATTGAAATTGATGGGTCAGTATTGGAAGGTGGGGGTCAAATCCTTCGCTCAGCAATTGCGTTTGCAGCTGTTTTAGGTGAACATGTAATTGTTAAGAAAATCCGTGCAAAACGAAAAACACCAGGTCTTCGTCCACAACATCTTCATGGTATCTTAGCAGTTAAAACACTAACAAACGCCCAGGTTAAAGGAACTCACGAAGGGTCCAGTCGTATCGAATTTATTCCAAAAAATCGACAGGGTGGAACAATTTTTGTCGATATTGGTACTGCTGGTGCAATCACACTTGTTCTTCAAGCAGTAATGATTGTTGCTCCTTTCTGTGAGCATCCAGTTGAAGTAAAAATAAAAGGTGGTACAAACGTCGCTTGGAGTCCACCGATTGATTACCTTCAAACAGTTCTTCTCCCAAGAGTTAAGCAACTGGGATATTCCGCATTAATAGAAACCACGAAAAGAGGATACTTCCCACGTGGTGGGGGTCAGGTTAATGCCACCTTTTCCCCCGTTCGTAAATTGAAGGGTTTGAATTTGAGTAAAGTAACGGAAGCACCAAAAATCATGGGAATCTCTCATTGTGGATCACTTCCTCGCCATATTGCAGAACGACAAGCTCAAGCCGCAACCGATGTTCTTCTCGAAAACGAATACTCAGTCGAAAAAATCACAATCGAACATAACGAAAACACCCTCTCTCCAGGAAGTGGCATATCTCTGACGGCTTTCAACAACACTCGGCTTCTCGGTGCAGATTCATTAGGGCGTCGCGGACTTAGGGCTGAAAAAGTAGGTAAAAACGCGGCTCAATCCCTCCTCCAAGAATTAACCACTCAAGCACCTGTTGATCAATATCAAGCAGATATGCTTGTCCCCTACATCGCACTCGCAGATGGGATTTCATCAATTGACATAGCAGCCCTAACAATGCATTCAGTGACCAACATTAATGTCGTAGAGCAATTTGTAGACATCAGCTTTGATATTCGCGGAGAACTCAATTCCCCTGCAACAATTAAGGTTAATGGGATTGGTCTTGAAGGATATCCAGCTTCTCCCTAATTGTTCCTGACGCTGAAATTATATCTTGAAAAACCTGACTTGTTCCTTCCTGCGTTAAAGTACTGATAACTGGAATTTCATCGTTCCCAATCAGATTATGTGCTCGGTGAACCTCTTCCACTGAAGCAATATCCATCTTGTTGATAACTGGGAAAATTTCGACCTCTGGAAATGTTTTTCCGATTTCTTTGAATAATGCTACTTGGCTAGAGAGTTCATATCCACAGGTTAAAGTTGGGTCAATCAGGAAAATGATTACATCTGCTAGATATTGAATAGCCGCAATGGCCCTTTGTTCAATTGGATTTCTATCTGTCATGGGGCGATCTAATAATCCAGGTACATCAAGAATTTGACCTTCAGCAGAACCCAAGTGAATGTGGCCAACACTAATTTTTTTCGTAGTAAAGGGGTATTCAGCAACTTCTGGAGTAGCCGATGACAGAACCGTGACCAGTGAACTTTTCCCGACATTAGGGTACCCCGCGATCACTACTACAGGTTGTTTAAGATTAACTGAAGGAAAACGTCGATATTCTAAGGCTGCCTTCCGAATTATCATCAAGCGAGAATTAATTCTGCGCATTACCGAGGAAATTCGTCCATATGCTGCAGAACGAAGATTTCGTGCGTCTTTTGACGTTTTTGCTCTCCGTAAATTTCGATTGGCTTCTTGAATTATTTTTCGAATAATTCGAACTGCTGAGGTTACAGATGCAAGTGCTTGTCGAATATCATCGATGGTCACAACTGTATCAGCAAGCGTACGATAAAATGGATGGATATTATCAAAGTTAGGAAACCGTTTAACAACTTCCTCTAGACGAGGTGTAAGAATGTCATCAACTTTGTTTAGTTTAGCAATTTCTTTTTCTCGTGCTCGAATGTAAGGTCGTTTCTTAGATTTGGGGATGGTTAATTTCGAAGCTCGAGCAAATGCAACATCTAGTAACTCTTTGGTGTTTGGAATATATTTTAAACCAGTAAATGGGTTCACTTGACCTCACAACTCTAACAGGAAGCAAGTCACAAAGATTTTTTAACTGCTTTCATACGTTAGCTGAGAAGGTAATAAAGATGAGTGCCCAATCTGATTTGACCCCTTTCTTCGGTGCAGCCACCGTTGGTATTACATTCGATAATGGTGTCGTGATAGGAGCAGAAAAACGGGTCCTATGGGGCTATACTGTGGTAAGCAAAACGGGAAAGAAAGTATTCCCCATAACTGATAACATCATAGTTGGTAGTGCGGGTGTAAGCGGAGACTATCAAATGCTTTCATCGTTCTTAACTGCCGAATCAACCCTCTTCGAACTGGAAAACCGAAGACCAATTACTGTAAATGCAGCTGCCCAACTCCTTTCGAACATTCTTTTCAGCCGCAAATACATGCCTTATCTTACTCAAACAATCATTGGTGGAGTAGATCAACAAGGTGCTCACCTGTATAGCCTTGACCTTGCAGGCTCACTCATTGAAGAGAAATATACTGCCGTTGGCACAGCCACCTCGCTTGTCCTTGGCGTACTTGAAGCCAATTACAATGAGAATCTAACCAAAGAAGCAGCAATGGAACTGGCTATCAAAGCTATCCGTTCTGCCTCTCGCCGAGACGCAATGTCCGGTGATGGAATAGATCTTCTTGTTGTTACATCAGAAGGAATGGAATCAAAGCACATTCCGATGGCCGAATAAGCTGTCAAATTAGTTCTTAGCCAGAAGAACTACTCGACTAACCGAATCCTCATTAGAAACTACATATTCGGATTCATTAGCGAGTCTTTCAGCGAAATCCCGTATATCATTCATACTCGGCATATTCTCTCGAGAAAGACGGTGCATACTGCCACCTACATGCATGTACGCCTTGCATTCGATGAAATCAGACTGCGCTGAATCGAGAATTTTTCCGTATTTTGACATATTGTGCATGTTTCGTCCTGTAACCAATGTCATTCGAATAACAGTAGGACACGACAGTGTTGATAGAAGACTTAACGAATCTTGTAACCGTTCCCAAGCTTGTGGAATTGTTGGTCGACAAAGTTCCTGATGTGTCTTCTTGTCTGGGGCAACAAATGATATATATAACTGAGAAGGTTGCTCAATCTGATCCAAAACTTGTGGGTTTGTACCATTACTGACAAGGTAACTTGTCCAATTCCGACGATGACATTCAGTAATTAGATCCGAAAGCCGTTGATAACCGGTAGGTTCTCCAACCAGGCTAATCGCCACATGTCGTGGATTTCGAGCCTCTTCATACATTTTCGGAATAACTTTAGGGTGGCAAACCGGGTTGTACCCATCAAGAATTTTACGTTGTTCAACAATCGCGGTATCCAGAATCTCTGATGGCTCATCAGGTACTTCTCTCTGTAATTGACTCGGAAATCCTTCATCTCCTGGCATAGTACGCCAACAGAACTGACAAGATTGATTACATCGAAGAGTGGGTGACAGTTGCATACATCTATGTGTAGTTATCGTTCCATAGAAAGTCTGTTTATAACACGGCCGTTGCTGAGTCAGAGCCTTGTGAAGATGATAACATTTTTTCAAAACACTATTTCTACCAATGAAACGATAGCGCTGCTTACGATAGATTTTCGCTAAATCAGTAGAAACCACAAGACCAACCGAGGATTCAGCCAGAGCCAATCATTTAACTTTTTTGTTTTGAAGTCCTTGCTCCGAGAGGTAGGATTGAATCAACACAAAAACAATAGACTGAAAAACAGCGAATACTGTCATAACCCTAGAATGCGTCCTCTGATTCTCACACGTAAAATTCGCGTCATACCGACACCTAAACAAGAACAGATTTTGTGGGATTTATCCGAGAAATGTCGTCTACTCTATAACTTCGCTTTGGCTCAAAGAAAACAAAATTGGGAAACTAATAAAACGAAGTCGCCTTCTAATCGCAAATACATCACCTACACTGAACAACAAAACAACCTCCCAGTCCTAAAGAAAAAGTATCCAGAATATACTTGGGTGTATTCAAAGGTGCTCCAAATGGTCTTACGCCGTTTGGATGCTGATTATAAGTCCTTTTTTACCCGCTGGCATAATGGCGACTATCAGGCCAGACCACCCCGCTTCAAAGGCAAAGACTACTTCACAACCCTCTGCTTCAACCAATCGGGATTCACTTTAGATCTGGTCAACCAGACAATTCTTTTTTCCCATAGACACCCATCAGGTGTAGAAATAAAATTCGACCTTCCTTGGCTACCACCCATTACAGGCAAGATAAAACAAGTAGAACTTTTTCTAGATAAGAGGCATCAGTGGTTTGTTAGTATTAATATTGAAGAGCAAGCCCCTGTCTATGTGGACAATGGACAATACCAAGCAATTGATCTAGGCATCATCAACTTGGTCACCGCTGTCAACATCAAGGGTAAATTTATTCAGATTCCAAATCGTCGCCCCGATACCTTTTGGCGAAAGAAGATTAGGGAGGTTCAATCGAAACGTGATTATTGCAAACCTTTCAGCAACAAATGGTATCGGTACACGGCGAAATTACGGAAGATGCAACAAAGGTTGGCCTACCAGTTACGAGATTTCCAACACAAAATCTCTAAAAGCCTTGTAGAAAATACTCGAGCTAACACCTTCATTGTTGGTGCCCTCGACATTAAAGCTATGTCGCGTAAAAAAAGACCAGCTTGTAAACTAAGGCAGACCAGAGCTAATCGGACGTTGCATTATTCGTTGCAGAATACAGGCTTCATGGGTCGTTTTGTCGAATTCTTGACCTACAAAGCTCGAAAAGTAGGGAAAAGAGTAACAAGAATTGATGAGGCGTATACCACGAAATCTTGTTGTGTATGTGGCAAGGTCCAAAATCGGGCATTGTCCGAGCGTTATATTCAATGCAATTGTGGAACCCCCTTTGACCGAGACCAGAACGCCGCGGTCAACATCATGGTACGGTTCCTATTGCAGCAACCCCCTGTGAACGGGGAGCCATTGCAAGACTTCTTGCATGGCTTGCATCGACACACAGCCCTCTCCCACATCCCTCGGGGAGTGGACTCGATGGAAGCTCCTGCAGTCATCCAGGAGTAGTTCACGTATATTGTTTTCACAACACACACAGATGACTAAATCACTCACATGGAGGCCTTCAGCTATGAGTATTAGGAAAATTGGCGATGCAATCTACAAAAATCTTGCAACCCAAAACGAAGCTCGGGATTTTCTTATCAACGAAATGCATAAAGTGCTGAAAATAACACGGGAATCAATTTCAGCCATACATCGTAATGAAATGCCAAAGGCACAAGAATCAATAAAAAATGCCCAGACCCTGTTGAAGGCGGCTCAAACTCATATTAAGAAACTCAGTCAACTTCCTGTTATTGGATTAGTGCATGATGCTGAAGGTGAAGTTGCCGAAGCAGCACTTTTCTATGCTTTTCGACAAAAAGAAAACCTACCTAACCCAGTACAAATCGGTGTAAGTGACATTGGTTACCTCCAAGGGCTTGGAGATTTTGTCGGAGAGCTTCGGAGATATTCAATCGATTCTTTAACAAATGACAATCTGGATGAAGCAAAAAGAGCCTTTGATCATATGGGACAAGTCTATGCAACACTAAACACCTTCGATTTTCCCCGTGGGTTAACTCCAGGTGTAAGAAGAAAGACAGACGTAGCCCGTGGATTGATTGAAAGAACTCGGGCGGATCTCAGTACAGCTATTGAAAACCGTCGACTGCTTGCAGGAATTGCCTCTTTACAAAACTCACTTGGAAAATAGAGGAGGAAAATGGCCCCTGCCATCCAAGTTTCCCAAAACAAGGGCAAAACAAGTCCAGACTGATCTGGTTCAACGACTTGTCGAAGAAGATAACTTCATCAATCCCCCACAAACGGTGTGTGGATTAGACGTCTCTTATTATAATCAAACAGCAATAGGAGTCGCCGTTTTACTCGACTTTCAAACCTTGGAATTACTCGATCAACAGATTGTGTATGTAAAATCTGAAATTCCTTATATCCCCACATTCCTTTCTTTTCGAGAGTATCCACCCTTATCATTAGCATATAATTCTCTGTTAGAAAAACCGGATCTCTGTTTTGTAGATGCTCATGGTCGAGCACATCCACGTAAACTTGGTGCTGCGAGCCATTTTGGAATTTTAAGAAACACACCAACCATTGGCGTAGCGAAAAGCCTTCTTTGTGGAAAAATTCAATCTGATTCGAAACCTTTTGAAACCCTAATACTCGATGATGAAATCATTGGTGCCAGAATAACTTCAAAACCTGGTTGCAACCCAATTTACATCAGTGTTGGACATCGAATTTCTCTTAAAACAGCAGTTGAAATGACTCATAAGTGTCTGACAAGATATCGATTACCTGAACCAACGCGTCTTGCTCATAACATAGCTACAGAAACCCGCCTGAAATTAAAAAACAGAGGATGATACATTTGAAGGAACAACTTTGGTTCACCCTCTTGGTATTGGCTCAAATGGGTGCAATTAGCAACAATATTCACACATCAACCTCTCGCCTTGCCCAGCTCCTTCAAATTAGTCAGCAAACAGCTTCAAGAAGGATATCTGTCTTAGAAAAAAAGGGAATGATTCATCGAATTCTAAACCAACGGGGGCAATTAATTCGCATTGAACAAAAAGGAATTGCTGAATTAGCCAAGGTTCAATCCATACTAGAAATGGCTCTAACAAAAAAACGATACAGAAGCTTCCGAGGGCGACTTTTCACAGGACTCGGAGAAGGCGCGTATTATATCCGGTTAGATGGTTACCGAAAACAATTCCGAAAACTACTGGGCTACAATCCTTTTCCAGGAACCTTGAATATTCAACTGCTCACAGAAAAAGATGTGAACGAATTTCAGTTGCTTAAAGCAACGATTGGTATTCAAATACACGGCTTCGTAACCGGAGATAGAAGTTTTGGTCCAGTTACCTGTTATCCTGCCAAAATCAATGGTGAACAACAAGCTGCCGTGTTACTGATTGAACGGACTCATCATCAACCAAATGTCGTGGAAATCATCTCACCCATTAATCTAAGAGAGAAACTCAAAGTTACCGATGATGATGTCATCATTGTGAAATTCGATCTTTCTGATTTGAAAAAGCCTTCTCAATAATCCGAGTTGTGCTATTCAATGGAAACTCATCAAATAGTTGCTCCAATCGGATTACTTCAGTTGCCAATCCTTTCTCAGTTAACCGCTTCTGAATCTCATTTAATGAGACGTTTTGGTTCGGACCCAACATGAGAATATCCGGTTTTAAGTCCTCAATGATATTAACAAAATCTGATCCAGTCTTACCTAAAACCGCTTTCGAAACACCCTTCAAAGCTTCAACCATGAAGAGACGCTGTTTCTCTGGTACGATTACAGGATGACCCTTTGTATGAAGTACATTCTCGTCACGAGCAATAACAACGATAACATCACCAAGCTTTGCAGCCTCTGATATTAGAAAAACATGCCCGGGGTGAAGAATATCAAAGGTTCCTGCCACAACAATCTGTTTTTTCGTCATCCTGTTCGCCTTTGTATACAAGCAACTATAAAATTGTAGGGCTCCCTTCTTTTTCAGAAAGGTTTAAAGTAAGTGGTAGAAGAACTGCTCAGACACGGGCTCGTAGCTTAGCCAGGCAGAGCGTCGGGCTCTTAACCCAATTTTATTGGAGATACCCGATTGTCGGGGGTTCGAAAGAGCACAACCCTGTGTCCGAAAATCCCCCCGAGCCCGCCATTCAATTATTATGAGAAATGTTCATATCCCTTTAGTTTCACTTCCGTTTCCTCTCCATCAATAAGCAATACTTTCTCATGTTCGTCGACAACTTTTCCAATTTGAATAAGCGAAGTACCAATATTTCGAATAATATCTGACACCTGCTTCCAATGTTTCTCTGGAATTGTGACGACCAATTCAAATTCCTCTCCAGCATAAAGTGCAAGATCGACTGGATCTAAATCGTTTACAGCAGCAAACTCTTTACAAATTTCAGGAATTGGTAAATGTTCAATTTTGAATCCGACTCGACTTGCTACCGCGAGTTCATGTAATGACCAAGCCAATCCATCACTACTATCAATAGATGCAGACACAAAACCCGATTTTGCTAGGATTTGCCCTTCCTTAAGTCGCGCCCTAGGGTGAAGCGCCCGTTCACGAATCATGGCAACAAGGTTACTAGGTTCTGAATATCCTTGTAGTAAAGCCTCGAATAATGCACCTGTATACCCAAATTCACCTGTAACAGCAATGATATCACCAGATTTAGCCCCCTTTCTTCGCAGGAGATTGTTTTTTTCCACCTTACCAAAAGTCGAACAATCAATTACCAGTTCCAAACATTGGTTTGTGTCTCCTCCCAGATAGTAAGTATCATGTTCTCGGCAAACACAATTTAATCCTCCTACAAGGGCTGCGGCAAAATTCGCTTGACTATCTGCAGGAAGACCTAGCGATACAATCATCCCTAAAGGTTCGGCTCCCTTGGCCGCTAAATCGCTTAATCCCATTACACCGGCTTTCCATGCAATTTCACTGGCGGTCATCCCAGGCAAAACATCCGTTGATTCAACCAGCATGTCACTGTTGACAACAAGAGCATCTCCATTAAGAGGAACAGCCACTGCGTCCTCCAAACCAGGAAGTAACGCCTTATCATAAGGTGTGATTAAATCCTGAAACCACCGGATTAAACCTCTCTCTCCAAGATCGCGAAGTGTATTAGCCTTTTTCGACATGAATAATCCCTTCACCCTATTATTAACGACTAGGTCGAAATGTTTTTGGGTTTCCCTTCTCAACCCATGTACAATGCCTCGGTAGCTCAGTGGTAGAGCGACAGCCTCGTAAGCTGCTGGTCGCGGGTTCAATCCCCGCCCGAGGCTCCATTTTATGATTACTTCATTAAGCTGGTTTCACGCGGGTATCCACAATTTCTTGAAATTTCAGGCCACCCGCTTTTTCCAAAAGCGTTTCTAAGTCCATGAAATTAATTATGGGTGTAATTTCTGTTTCAGTTTTTGTTAATCTTTGGATCGATCGGCGTGCTTGCGTTTGTTTTGTTCCAGACTTCAACACAATGTTCAGAGAAAGTACATCCATTGAATAGGGATCCTTTGGTTTCGATTTGCTCACAATGATTTGTGCCTCATGAACACCGCTCATTGCTAACAGTGATTCACGTAACGCTGTAAGATTAACTGTTGCACCTTTGATTTTTTCTTCAGCGATTCCCATCACCTGCATTTGGGCACCGATTTCTGATTCTCTTGAGATGTTAAAGAAACAGGGCATATCTAATCCACAGTGAGGGCATTTACCAGTTGTCACTTTGTCAACATGATCGCCCATCAAGTATCCCTCAAACATGGAAGCTCGTCCATCTACATGGAAAATGGTGATGTATCCTCCTTCTTCAGGGCTGGTAAACTCGTATCCTCCAGCATCATCGGTAAATTTGACAAATCGGACAGCAAAGGCTAGTGGGGAAAGGTTATGATATCCGCCTTTTTCGTGGCATTGACATGCAACACCAATTTTTGTTTCACTTGCCGCCCATCCTCCGATTACACGAGTTTCTGTCATTCCTGCTTCAGCAAAGTAGTCCTTGATATCATCAATTACCGCGTCATAAATTCGCTCGCCTGCCAGTAAGATTATTCCACGTTTTTCCAATTTTGGTTTTTGATTTATTAGTTCCTGACAGAAAATATTTCGTAAATACCCTGGCATCGCTGCAAACCCAGTTACCTTGAATAACTCAGCAAGTTGAACGAGTTTATCTGTGGAAATTGCACCACCGGCACTGGAACGAACGATGAAATCAGCCATTTGCAACAATCCACCATCAACACCAAAGAAACCTAAGTGTGGGGCGGAAGGAAACAGATTCATGGCACGGAGTTCAAAGCCATCCTTAACAAAAGGATCAATAGCCATTTTTCCTGATTTTGCCATATTGTTTAACATTAACTCGTTATCGTAGTGAGTGAGAAAAACAGGAGAAGGAAGTCCCGATGCGCGTCCGGATGAAAACCAGAAGAAACGTGGTGAATACTGATGCTTGACATGTTCAAGGAGTTCTTGAGTGGCTCCATCTTTACCGATTCGTAGTTTCACTTTCAATCCTCGGCGAAAGACAAAACTCCGCTCGTTTTTGTAGCCAGCTTCTTTATAATAATCAAGTAAGTTCCTGATAGCTTCTGATGGGTCTCGCTCTTTCCCATCGGCCTGTTGGGGGTTTAGGACAAATTCTCGAAGACTACCTTTGTAATCCGCTTTTTTCACAAGTGGAAGCCCATACTTTGCCCAGTCAGTAGGGGTTTTCAGATTAAAGGGATCAACATCATGTTCTTTGAAAAGTCGTCGATAGAACGGGTGATTCGGATAAACCTGGTATCGAATAAAAGCACGAAATTTGCGATTCTGTATAGCCTCAATTTCCTCGTAATTCATTGACTTGAGTTCCGAAAAAGTCAGAAAACGTTTCATTTACAACACCTTTGAGAAAGTATCCAAATGACGATTAACACAGTGCCTATTCCTCAATCGGAAAAAGGGTTTCGATGATTTGAAAAGCCCATTTCAAAATATTTAGGATTGAGTAGAATAAATACTTAGAGAACCCAAACTCTTCAAAAAGAAGATTGAGAGCGGAGTATGCTAATCAACAAGATCTACGAGTGCGATGTCTTCGAATGCTCCTGATGGTAATTTCCGCCTGATTGTAATGGGTAGAACTCGCTTTTTCAGTTCCAATTCAGCAATCCGAATCGGATCATGAAGATCCGATGTTATTCGAGTCAGAATTGGTGCTCCCATTGAAATCTGGAGAGCACGCGCTCCCACTACTCGGGATTTTTCATATCGGGTCATTCGTTTAGGACCAATTTCAGGTCCTTTCTTAGACACATTCTCCGCCTCTTTTATTATGAATTTTAGTCATCAAAGTCTTCGCCGCCAGGCATTCCGCCAGGACCACCGGGGCCACCCATACCTTTCGAAGCAATTACATCATCAATACGAAGAAGCATTTGCGCTACTTCACTTGCTGACTTGACTGCTTGGCGCTTAACAACAAGTGGTTCCCAAACATTTGACTTGGCAAGATTTCCTACTTTGCCTTTTATTCCATCGACGCCAGCACTTATCTCGCCCTTCTCATGACGAGTTTTGAGATCAGCAATGATGTCAATAGTATCAAGCCCTGCATTTTCGGCTAAGGTTTTCGGAATGATTTCCATTGCCTCAGCAAACGCAATGACAGCTAACTGTTCACGACCGGGAAGACTTTCAGCATAGTCTTGAAGCTGTTTAGCTACCTGAATTTCAGGTGCACCGCCACCAGAAACAACTCGACCATCCTCAACCACGTTACGAATCACACACAGTGCATCATGTAACGCTCGGTCCGCCTCATCGATAACGAGATCGGTACTTCCTCGAAGAAGAATACTAACCGCCTTGGGATTCTTACAGCCTTCAACAAAGACCATTTTATCATCAGCAATTTTGCGTTCTTCGAGAATTTGAGCTGATCCTAAGTCTTTCTTGGAAAGATCATCAAGATTTGAGATGAGTTTTCCACCAGTAGCACGAGCCAGTTTCTCCATATCGCTTTCTTTGATTCGACGAACGGCGATAATACCTTCCTGTGCCATGAAATGTTGTGCAACATCATCGATTCCCTTTTGACATAGAACGACATTGGCACCAACCTTCTTGACCTTGGCTACCATTTCGCGTAACATTCGCTCCTCTTCATCAAGAAAAGCTTGCATCTGAGATACTTCACGAATGTCAATTTTCGCCGTAAACTCCGTTTTTTCTACTTCAAACGCACTTTGAATGAGGGCAATTTTAGGGTTCTGAACGGTTTTTTCCATTCCAGGGTGCACAATTTCCTTGTCGAGGACGATGCCTTCAATGAACATCGTATCACGTATCGTTCCGCCCTGTTTCTTTTCAACCTTGACATTATCAAGATCTGCTTGTTTTGTTTCATCCACAGTATCGGTAATACGTTTGATAGCTGACACTGCCAAATCCGAAAGGAACTTTCGATATTCAGATACCACCTTTGATTGCATGGATGTCATAGCGACTTTCTTAAGCATTGCATCAGTAGAATCATCTACAGCAATAGAATCTAACCCGGCAAGAGCTTTTTCTGTCGCCTTGCGATATCCTTCAACAATAACAGTTGGGTGAATCTTTTGATCAATCAGAGCTTCAGCTTGTTTTAACAATTCACCTGCTAATACAACAGCGGATGTGGTTCCATCACCCACTTCATCATCTTGGGTTTTTGCCACTTCGACAATCATCTTAGCAGCAGGATGTTCCACATCGATTTCCTTTAGAATTGTAGCTCCGTCATTAGTAATTGTAACATCTCCGAAGCTGTCAACCAGCATCTTATCTTGTCCTTTTGGACCAAGCGCTGTTCGAATAGCTTCTGCAATTGCTACGGCCGCCATTATGTTATTATGTTGAGCATCACGGCCACGTTCTCGCTTTGTACCTTCTTTCAGTAATAGTACGGGGGTTCCACCCATTGACATGGTGGGTCACCTCTTTGGATAAAAGTAAGGAAGTTGCACTTTGCGCTTCAATATAAGCGTTTCTCTAGTCCCTACATAATTTTCCCCACTATAGACGGAGTCTTCCTCCAAGCAAACCAATATTGCCGATGTGAGGAGGTCTCCCCAGTTCACGCTTGACAGCATCATAGCAACGTTGTGCTTGATCCAAAGGTGTAACTGGTAAATCTCGCATTAGATGGCGCGGATGAAAAATCAAAAGACTGTACTTTATCGAAGGCTGATTGAGCTTTTTCAGAAAACGAGCAATCCGCGTCACCTCAAACTCATCTACATAATGAGGAACAAGAAGTGTAGTAGCCATTAAAGGAGGATAATCGCGGTCCTCAAAAGAGAGAGAATTGGCTAACATTGAAAAATTATCAAAACAAGCCTTTTTTGGTATTCCGCAGAGCGCTTGATAAACTGGTTCAGAAAAAGCCTTCAAATCGAATTTAATAATTCCGCCACTTTCCTCAACTAATCGACCGATTTTTTTCATTAGATTAGGATTTCCATGACCATTCATTTCGAAGCATTGTCGAAGTAGTCGGTTATTATATCGAGTTTTGCATTCTTCCATGAATTTTATTACAAATGGTAATTGCGGTTCTGGCGAACCGCCAAAATAACAAATACAAGAAATCTTCGAATTACTTTCAATAACAGAAAGCAAATCCTCGCACTCAACCAGTGTTCCTTGTGAAATTTGCTTGTGGGACACATTTTGGCAAAACAAACAATCCAAACTGCATCCATAGAAAAATACCGCTAAATTCGAATAACCATATTCAGGTCCTTGTTTCATTGCCCATTTTGGATATCCAATCCCAGTCCCACCAGGACAGAAATATGATCCACAGCAATTCGTAGTATGTGGATCAAAATAATAATGCAATAGTGCCTTTGAGGCTGAAACTTTCTGTTCAAGACGCCCACTGTGATTTTCACGTAATCCACAATAACCAATAGATTCAGATGGAATACGACACCCGTTTGAGCAAATTTTACATTGAATTCCTTTGTCTGATTTTGGAATACTTTCAGGTAATCCAAATAGATATGAACGCCATTTATGGGCGTTCTGAACGAGTTCTGTAGTCTCATCTGGTGAGGAACGTAAACAAGATGCACAAACAGGAAGAACTTCTGCGAGGCCTGTTTGTTGCTGGCATATTATACACTGAATCATCTTCAGTTTAGTTATGACAAGAAAAGGCAAAAGGCTTCCGTTGTTTCTGGTGGGTACTGTGAGTAGCCTTTTAGTGTGAAGACGTATCTGAAATACTGGCGAGTAAAATTGCAGTATCGCGAGGTTTGTCAATACTACAATCGGTTAGAAAACACTACCAAACGACTAGAAATGATCGATATTCTAGCAGAACTACTCTCGAACCTAGCCAATACTACCGATGCAGAGACTATAGGCAAGTTGGTTTACCTTACCCAAGGAAAGCTCTATCCAGATTGGACTGGGAAACCCGAAATTGGAATAGCAGAGAAAATGGCTATCAACGCAATTGCAATCGCATTAGGAATTACTTCCAAACAGGTAACTGAAGCTGTAAACACTACCGGAGATATCGGCACTGCCTGTGAACAGTTACTCACAACGAAAAGACAAACCGCTCTTTTTCAAGAACCTCTTTCAATCCACCAAGTCTTTGAATCGTTGGAAAAAATTGCCTCCGCGCAAGGAGCAGGAAGTGCTGATCTTAAAATACGAACACTGGCCGGATTGATTAATGCGGCAGTCCCACTTGAAGCAAGATATTTACTTCGAACAGTTACCGGGGCTTTGAGATTAGGCATCGCAGAGATGACGGTCATCGATGCACTGGCCTTAGCTTTCGCTGGTGGAAAAGAACACCGGGATGTAATCGAACGGGGTTATAACATCACGAGCGATTTGGGATACATTTCGGAACTAATTGCATTTGAAGGACTTCAAAGTGTAGAGAAGGTGAAAGTTACAGTTGGGAAACCAATTCGTATGATGGCTGCGCAAAAACTTTCAACACCACAAGAAATTATGGAAAAACTTGAGGGTAAGCTAGCAAGTGAATGGAAACTCGATGGGGAGCGCATGCAAATTCATAAAGATCAAGACACAATTACCATTTTTTCTCGTCGACTCGAACAAATAACGTCGATGTATCCAGATATTGTTCGTCTAGCAAAAACAAAGCTAGATGCTGACCAATGTATTGTGGAGGGTGAAGCTGTCGCGGTCGATAAACAAGACCCTCAGAGGCTCCTACCCTTTCAGGTCTTGATGCGACGCAGAAGGAAATACAAAATTGAAGAAATGGTTAAACAAATTCCAGTTGCAATCTTCTTTTTTGATTGTTTATTCAAAGATGGGAGTGACTTCACTGAGAAATCATATTTACTTCGTCGGGATCAACTGGAACAAATTATCATACCAAGTGAATATACTCGGCTTGTTCCATCCCAAGAACAATCAAACGCTTCTGAAATCGAAACTATGTTTCGTGAATCTATCAATCAGGGTGGGGAAGGGCTCATCGTAAAATCCACCAGTTCTGATTCAATTTATCGTGCTGGAGCTCGGAGTTGGCTTTGGGTTAAACTCAAAGAATCATACCAAGCTCAAGCAATTGGACCTGTTGATCTCGTCGTTGTTGGTGCTTTCTGGGGAAGAGGACGGCGGGCGAAAACCTATGGTGCTCTTTTGGCGGCAGTTCGTGATGAAGAAAGTGGCGAATTTAAAACCGTATGTAAGGTTGGAACTGGATTCAGTGATGAAGAACTTGAAAAACTACCTGAACGCCTTAAACCACACCTACTTTCCACTAGGGATGCATTAGTTGATTCGAAAATGAAAGCTGATGTATGGTTCAGACCTGCTCTGGTTTTTCAGGTGGTAGGGGACGAAATCACACGAAGCCCAGTACATACATGCGCATATAATCAGATTGCTCCAAACGAAGGGCTAGCTATAAGGTTTCCCCGATTTGATGGCACTTGGCGCTATGATAAATCTCCTGAAGAGGCTACCTCAGCTAAAGATATTATTACAGCTTATGAGTCACAAATAAAAATCAAAAAATAAATCGTCATTTTATTAGTGCTGCAAGTACACTCTTCGGTGGCATGTCTAAAATTAGTACAATTTTCTTCGAAGCTTTTTCGCCGGAGATAATTCGAATGCTCTGTGTCGGTATATCAAGTTTCTTTCCTAGGACCCTTAAGACCTCAATGTTAGCTTGATTACGGGTTGCTGCAGCCTTGACATGAACGAAACAAACTTCTTCTTCAAGTATGATTACCTGTTTTTTCGAACGTGGTTTTACGTGAATATTCAGTAAGGTTCCCTTATTGTGTGGCTTAATCATTGGTATCTGCCAGAACCTTTTAGTAAGCGATTTCAAAAATGTCTTATTATATTAACTGTATTCTGGCAGTGAGAGGTGTAGGCACAAAAATGTCTGAAAATATCCAAGCATGGGTCAACTACATGCAACAAGTCGACAATACTATCATGGCAGTTTCGGTTATACGAAGTGACGGCACTGTACTATTTACAACACCCAACTGGACCATCACTGGTGCTGAAATCCTTTCAGCCATCCAAAATAAACCACCTAGCATAACCATTCAAGGCGTGAAGTACAGCACAATCCAAGTCACTGATCATCATTTAGTAGCCACTAATGTTCGTGGTCAAGGCTCTATTGTAATCACTGCTGCTCGTGACAAGGGTTATGTCATAGCCTATGTTTCTCCTCAAGGCGATGTACAAGGCGCCTATATTGAAATCGCAAAAGCGTCTGCTAACATCGGAGGATTCATGTAATTTTTGCTGCACCCTTATCACCAAATTTACTAAATGTCTTAAAGCAAAAGTTGCTCCACTTTGGGAGTGTGCATATCCATAAATCCATCTCGGCGTTCCAAAAAATCTTCTTCCAAGACAGGAATAAGTGACGAATCTCAAAGGGAACAGTGGATGCATGATCTTCGGCGAAAACGCGATCTTCAAGTGACTGGTAAACCAAAACCTTCACGGAATCGGAATCTTGAGGGGTTGAAGCAACTTTTGAAATCGGAAGGTTTCAAAATTCGCGGGAATAGAATGCTCATCCAGCGTGATGAGGCCACTTTCGAAGTCGATTTAAAAATGGGACATGTGTATGCATTGAGGGAAGGCGAAGAACCTTTAGTATTGTGTGTAACGCTCGAGTCTACACCCTGGGCCAACGTTGACAATCTCTCGAATTTTGACTTATTTCTTCTCTCGATAGTCTATCTACTCGCTCGTGAACCCATACCGCAAAGTATCACAGAGCAACTTGATAGCAAATCCTGATGCTCCGTTTATAATAGCTTCAACTCAGTTTGAATTATAGCATTGGTGAAAAATGCGGAAACACTTATAGCCATAAAATATTGAATCGTCAATCCCCGTGGAGGGATACTTTATGGCTGTAAAAGTTGCCATTAACGGTCTAGGCCGCATAGGTCGAAACTTCCTTCGTGGAATTATCCACAAAAAAGATGTCGAACTCGTTGCCGCAAACGATTTAGGGAACGCCCCGATTCTAGCCCATCTCTTACGATATGACTCCATTTATGGTCAATATGAGGGTACTATCAAAACTGCCAATAAAGAGCTAGTCGTCGATAATCATTCAATTAAACTATTTCAAGAGAGAGACCCTGCAAAGCTCCCATGGAAAAAACTCGGTGTTGACATCGCCATCGAAGCAACAGGCGTTTTTCGAGATCGTGATAAAGCCGCTTTGCACCTTCAAGCAGGCGCTCGTAAGGTTATCATTTCAGCTCCTGGAAAAGGAGAAGACGCCATGTTTGTATTAGGAGTAAATGACGATACCTATGATCCCGAAAACCATCACATAATCTCAAACGCTTCTTGCACTACCAACTGCTTTGCGCCTGTAATCAAGGTTCTTCTAGAAAATTATGGAATCAAACATGGTTTCATGTCTACAATCCATGGTTACACTCTTGATCAACGCCTTCTTGACGCAATTCACAAAGATTTTCGACGAGCACGCGCTGCTGCCGTCAATATCATTCCTACAACCACGGGCGCTGCAAAAGCAACTACTCGCCTGTTTCCTCAGCTAGAAGGAAAAATGGCTGCAATGTCATATCGTGTACCCGTTCCTGATGGGTCCATAATTGATCTCAGCGTTGAACTTGAAAAATCCACTACAAAAGATGAACTCAATCAAACCTTCCTCAAAGCTTCTCAGACTCACCTTAAAGGAATTCTTCAATACAATCAGGATCCAATCGTGTCAACAGATATCATTGGTAATCCTCATTCATCGATATTTGATGCTGAACTAACTGAAATTCTCGACGACAACTTCGCCCATGTCGTTTCTTGGTATGATAACGAAGCTGGTTTCAGCACCCGATTGATTGAGCTTACTCAAATGGTAGCTTCGAAGATGTAAAAAAAGAAACACGAGGTCCATTTTGTGGACCTCACCATGTTTCTTAACTTGTATCGGGTTCAGGGAGACGCTGCAATAGAAGTTGACCACCAAAAGAAAGAGAAAGAGTTGTTCGCTGGGTTCTTGATGGATTAGTCAATAATAATCCAGCGTTTTTGAGAACTTTCAAATTGAACTTCGTTGTACTCAGTGGTAGTTGCCAGTTTCTTGCTAAATACTCAGCAAGTGCAGTTGGAGAGAGGTCTGAGTGGTAACGTAGTGCCTGACGTGTCGCAAATAATAGGAAACGTTGTTTTTTGGTTAACCGTGTCTTCGCCAGAAGTGTGAAAGCATTTGCAAGTTGTTGAAAATTATTCTCTTGAAAATCAGATGAACTAAATTCATCAAAGCGGTCGTCTTTGGTGGAGGATTTCGCAGCCAACCCCATCATGATCTGTTGCCATGCATAGCACCTCCAAATTTATTCAAATTTAAGTGATTCACAACAAGACACCACTCTGTTTTAACGTTTTGGTCAAAAAAAATTGACTAGAATCAAATGGTTAATGTTTATCATTGCACTGAAAATGACCAATCATTCTATGCTGAAAAAGATCTCAACGAGTCGTTTTCAAGTAGGGAATCGAAGTTGTCGAAAGTACTATTACAAAGGTGAATATCCAAACGATTAATGCCGTATTGACGAGAAAAACTAGATTCCAAAGAAGAAACAAAAGAATTGGCACAAAACCAGTTGCACTTATTGAGCCAGCCCAAAGAATATTTACAAACCAAATTTGCTTCGATCGAGGTGGAATGGGCCTCGTAAACAAGGAGCTCATTATAATCAAGTGAACTATTACAAATAACAAGACCATGAAAACGATGTAAAGGAATATTAGAACAATTTGCGCGAGTACAGTATATAGAAGCGCAGAAGGGAGTTGGGTTAAAAGCAACGTTATGATAGTAAAAATAAAACCTGCATTAAGAGCACTCGCAGAGGTCATTGTTGATAGGTGCCGCGTATATTGAGAATAATTCTCATCTGATTTTGACAGTTATAGCACTCCCGACATGTTTCCACTGTGAATCCTTTTATTGCTATTCCTTTTGAGATATCTTAGGTGAAAGTTGTTTGAAAGATTTCGACTTTGAATATGTCTGTGTGCAAGTAAATCATCACAAGAATATTGCCAGCACAATTGCTGAATATCAAAAAGAAGGCTGGCGCCTTCATACCTATCAAACAGCCGGTGATCCAAACTGGATTAACCATTATCTCCTCTTTCAACGAGAAATAACTTGGTAAGGTCAGCAAGAGTGATTTGGTTTCCTACTCTTTATCTTAGGTCTCTTCACAAAACGTTATTATAACGGATGTTGGAGTTAAGGAAATTGAAACCATTACTGGGGACGACGATTAATGGTATACCTTGTTGGCGAAGCCCTTGTAGGAAAAGGAAATGAAATTGCTCACGTAGATATGATTATTGGTGAAAAGTCGGGTCCTGTTGGAACTGCATTTGCACAGGGGATGACAAATGTGTCCCATGGTCACTCTCCTTTACTAGCAGTGATTCGACCAAATCTGCCACCCAAACCCCATACGCTCATAGTCCCCAAAGTTACTGTGAAAGATATGGGAGATGCTGAGAAAATCTTTGGTCCCGCTCAAGCTGCTGTAGCAAAAGCAGTAGCTGATGCGTTGGAGGAAGGAATCATTCCAAAGGCAAAAGCAGATGAGTGGGTGATAATCTGTAGTGTTTTCATTCATCCCGATGCAAAGGATTATCGACGAATTTACCACTATAATTACGCTGCGACTAAGCTATCGATTCAGCGTGCTCTTTCCAACTACCCCCCTGTGGATAAAATTATGTACGACAAAGATCGAGCCACTCACCCCATCATGGGCTTCCGCGTACCACGATTATGGCGTCCACCGTATCTTCAAATTGCCTTGGATGTTCCAAGTCTTGAAAAAACAAAGAAAATCATTTCAGCTTTACCACGAAGTGATAACCTTATCCTAGAAGCAGGCACTCCCCTCATCAAACGTTATGGTACAACGGTGCTCAGTGATATTCGTGAAATAGCTAAGGACAAATTCTTAGTTGCTGACCTCAAAACACTCGATGTAGGGAAGGTAGAGGTCGATTTAGCATTTGACGAATCTGCAGACGCAGTGGTGGTCTCAGGATTAGCGGCGGTTGATACAATCGATCAATTCATCTATGAAACCAACCGATTAGGAATCTATTCCTTTGTTGATATGATGAACGTAGAAGACCCAGTTGCGAAACTCCAAAGTTTGAAAATGCCCCCCAACGTTGTGATTATGCATCGAGGAATCGATACCGAAGGTCAGGCAGATCACAAATGGAGTGTCGTTAAGGCAATAAAAACAGCCTTCAAAGGAAAACGATTACTTGTGTCAGTAGCTGGAGGCATTCGACCAGACAATATTGAAGCCGCCCTCAAAGCTAAGGCCGATATCATCGTTGTTGGACGTTACATAACCCAATCTCGGGACGTTGAAAGGTCCACACGTGAATTCCTTACACAAATGCAAGGCGACATTGACCTCTTCCGTGTACACACCGAATAACAAACCGCATGCTATCTTTAAGATCCTCATTGACTAAGGAAGAAACGTGAATCCAGAACTTGCTGCTTTTTCAGTGAAAAATCCTCAATTTTGAAGGAATAAAAAAGAATATAGATATCGAAAAATACAGTTACGTTAGATTTAGGATACCGTTTCTTGATAGAAAGGAGAATCCAAAATTGGACTCTGGAATAAAAAGACTTGTTTTAGATGTTTTAAAACCACATCAGCCAACACCAGTAGAGATTGCCATATTGCTTGGTAAGGTTAAGGGCGTCGTTGGTGTCAACGTCGCCTTGGTCGAAGTCGACTCTCATACGGAGTCAATTAAAGTAACTGTAGAAGGCGACAACCTCGAATTTGAAGAGGTTAAAGCTGCCCTCGAAGCTTGTGGAGCTTCTGTTCACTCAATCGATCAAGTAGTTGCTGGACGTACTGTTGTGGAAGAAGTAAAAACGCATATGGAAAATGGTGGTTAGATTCCTAACGCCCACCTTGAATTCTCAATCAAAGCTTCTACGTGAGGTGCTAGTTGCTCGTATATTGAGTTGTAAAAAACTCTTGGCAGAATTTGTAAAACACCGAATATTCGATTCAATAGGCTACTCATTACCGGTTCTAGAAGCTCAGGGCGATTACTAATCTGTGAAGTCAATACAGCATCAAGAGCAGTTTCCTCAGCTAAACCATCAATTAGACGATAGATCGGACCATTTCGCTCAAGAAAATATGGGAGTCCGCGCTCATCATACAGAACAATGATGCCTAGTTTCTCGACAATTCGTTTTGAATACCAATCGATGCTCGAATCTTTAGCTGAAAATGATTCCTGAAAAAGGGGTTCAGCTGGTCGCCTTTTTGTGGTTTTCGGAGCTTCAGATGAAAAATAGCTCCGAGGAACTAGATTCGGATAGGTATTAGGATGGCGAAAAGCAATGTAAATCGCTGCAGCATAGAGCGCTTCCGGTTCTCGACCAATTTCTTGGGTTCCGAGATGACTTGCAAGAATCCGAAGCGATGGAAGTATCAAATCTTGACGGACATGCTTGGATACATACAGACGGTAAGCTTCCTTAAGATAGGTTATGGGTGCCTTCAAATCCGTCCGATCGGTTCTATCCACTCTAACCTTCGACGCCAAGTTCTTTGGGCTCCGCGGAAATTACTACTACATCTATAAAACGTTGTCCTAAATATAGTTTAGGCGAGTCGTCTAATCCTATTCAATTTCGTTCATTTCTTTAGGTGATGTGACCTGCTCCTTCA
>JAEOSV010000073.1 GCA_016840185.1 Candidatus Hermodarchaeota archaeon
CTGCCCCCGACTAATCTCTGGTCGTGATTATTTCTATGTCGAAAGACACCTCAAACCCCTCAGGAAAAACACCTAAAGATCTCATGGTCGGTGCCCCCACTAGCGCAGAGCAGGAAATTACTGAAAAAATGCGCCACGTTAAACACAAAATTGTCATTCTCTCCGGCAAAGGTGGTGTTGGCAAAACCACCGTCGCTGTCAACCTCGCCACAGCCCTAGCATGGAAAGGCAACACCGTAGGCATCCTCGATGCCGACATCCATGGACCTGATGTTCCCAAGATGCTCGGTCTCGAAGGCACTCGCATGGTAGGTGGGGATAAGGGGTTAGAACCCGTCATCGGGCCCCTCAACATTCTTGCCGTATCCATGGAATTCCTCCTTCAAACCCCCGACACCCCGGTCATTTGGCGCGGTCCATTGAAAATGCGCGTCATCAGCGAATTCCTCTCCAAAGTCAACTGGGGCAACCTAGACTATCTCATCATCGACCTCCCCCCCGGCACCGGCGACGAAACCCTCAGCATCATGCAACTCCTCCCCGACCTCGACGGAGTCATCATCGTCACCACCCCTCAAGAAGTCGCCCTTCTCGATTCCCGCAAAGCCGCCACCATGGTCCACCAAATGAACATCCCAATCCTCGGGCTCATCGAAAACATGTCCGGCTTCCACTGCCCCCACTGCAACGAAGTCACCAACATCTTCAGCAAAGGCGGTGGCAAACAAGCCGCTAAAGAACTCAACCTCTACTTCCTCGGCGACCTCCCCTTCGACCCCCGCGTTATGCTCCTCTCCGACGAAGGCAAACCCTTCATCGTCACCGAAGCCAAAACCCCCGTGGCTAACGCCTTCCAACACGTCGTGGACCGTCTCTTGGAACGACTAAAAGGGCAGCACTAGAATATCCTCAAATGAAAGGTTAAAACAAAGCAACTATTCTTCTGCTTTTTCCGTTTGCTCAGGGTCTTCCGACACCACAAACAAATGCTCATCCTTCAACGTGAAAGCCGCCATCTCAAACTTACCTGTCATCGTAATTGCTTTTTTCGGGCAAACGGCCTCACATGTCCCACAAAAGATGCAGCGGTCAAAGCGGAATTGGGGTTTCTTCTTGGTTTTAGTCTTTGTGGATTCGACCATTTCAATGGCTGTGGCGGGACAGTCGCGACTGCAGAGTCCACAGCCAGTGCATTTTTCGATATCGTGTTCAATGTTTCCGCGAAGGCGTTCGGGGCGGACTGCTTCTTGGAATGGATAGCGAATCGTGGCAGTTTTCCGTCGGAGGACGGTGCCAAGGATTTCGCCTTGCATTGCTCCAGGTCGTGGCATGTTTTCTTTTCACACTCCTATGGTAAGACGGCGACAACCCAGTCCATGATCCATGGCCACACTAACAGGAGACCAATCATGAGTAGGCTGACAGGGATGACCCATTTCCAGGCATCGTGGGCGATTTGGTCGATTCGCCACCGGGACATGAGGGCTTTCATGTTGGACAAGATTAAGACGATAATAGTGGTTTTGACGATGAACCAGAAGGTGTAGTAAATAGCTGCAAGGCCTGGGATAAGTAGGAAGTTGAAGGGACTGTTTGCAATGTAGGTCATGTATTGCATAGAGTTGATGGTGATGCCGTGGACAAAGCCACCATTCGCGGCAAAGACGAAGAAGATCTCGGGACCAAGTGGACCGGCGAGAAAGACCGCGGGACCGAGTGCTGCGGCAAGGAAGACCTCAAAGTTGTTGGAGAGGCGGAAGAAGGCTAGTTTCTTGCCGGAGAATTCGGTTTCCCAACCGCCGACGATTTCAGTTTCAGCGATGGGGGCGTCAAAGGGTATACGTTCGGCTTCGGCCTGTGCGGCAAATAAGAAGACAATGAAGAGCCCAATGAACGCGGGGTTCAAGATAAGCGGTAATCCTAGGTTAGCTTGGTATACGACAACGCCGGTGAGGCTTAGACTCCCTGCAACCATGCCAGCGGCGAAGAGGGCAAGTAGCAAAGGAATTTCATAAGCGAGCATCTGGACGATGCCACGCACCGCGCCGGTAAAACCAAACCGGTTCGATGACGACCACCCAGCAATGAAGAGCATCATGGTGAACATGGTGCTAAAGAAGCCGATCATCAGCAGGTCCCCTTCAAAGTACATGATACCTGTCACCGTAAAGAACGGAGTCTGGGAAATGGCGATAGGCACCAGCATGAGGACCGAGATGGGGATTGCCAAGGCGATAATTGGAGTTAATGTGAATCCAATCTTATCGGCGGCTGCAGGGGTTACATCCTCTTTTGCCATCAACTTGACAAAATCAGCAAAAGGTTGGAGGATTCCGCGCCAGCCTGTGTGTAACGGACCGATGCGGTGGTGTTGGTCGGCATAGAATTTGCGGTCAACCCATTCCACGTAAAAGGCATAGCCTGTTAGGAATAGGAACCCAGGAAAGATCACAATCATCAATAACGTGACAATAGCATTCAATGGCGGAGGTAATATCACCTGCACATGGCGCACTCTCCAGTGGGTCTCCAATATGAAACCCTTCTGCTAAAAAAGCCTTCTACTCCCACAAAATTTTGCTCAGTCACTCCTTCTTCCTCACCGATAACCATGAAAAGTGATTGAATCCCTATATTGGAGTGAAGAAGGGACACACAAAATGAATGAAACCGATAACCCCGAACCAACCACGCTCCTTCTCATGGGAAGCAAGGCTTTCAATGCTCCCCACCTCCCTGATGAAATCACTCAGCGCCTTAACACAGCCATGAAACAGCACCTGCAAATTCTCGTCGGTGAAGCTCCCGGTGCCAATCATGCCTTCCAAGATTTTCTCTCAGCCCATAACTACCGCAACGTGACAGTCGGTCATGCACGTAGTATCCGTTACAACGCTGGAAACTGGGAAACCCAACAATACGGTGACAACGTTCGGGAACGCGAAAAAAACATGATTGCCATCTGCGATGTAGCCATCATCATCTGGGTCAACCGCAGCAGCGTCATCGCCACCAACCTCGAACGCCTTAAAGAACAAAACAAACCCACCTTCCTCTATGAAGTAGATCAATCTACTGGAGAAACTCAAGCAGGTATGATAGACCCTAAGCGAATTTACGACCCCAACTACCAACGATATAAGTACTTTAAGCGAAGATCCACCAAGTAGGTCAATTCACGAAATTCCTGCCTATCACTAATACTGCTGAAATCCAACGAATGGGTATTTGCCTATTACCACTCATCCGGTGGTGCTTGGACTTTCCTTTTCTTACCTGATGCCTCCCATTCCGCTTGAGCGAGTTCAATCGTATCACGATAGGCTTTCGGTAAGCGGCTTGGAAGTGTGAAATTACTTTCTTCGTCAAGAGCGTAGGAGAACATGAACGTTCGATAGGCAGTGTTCAAGGGGCGAAAAACGAAGTAGCCGGGTATTCCCGCAAAGAGCATAAACACGAATGCGAACACGACACCGATAATCACTGCCAACCAGAAATCACCCAAGAGGAATGCTCCCATGACATAGCCGAACAATAATCCCACGACCATGAAACCGAGAGTCATAAGCCCCCCAAAGAAACTGAAGACAGTGGAGACGCCAGTTTCGGCAATGTAGACATCAACAAGATAACGCCAAGTAATTCGAGCTGATCGTTTGACCGAGTCAACGAGTCCCCGTTTTTCGATGATGATAGCTGGAAGGGTAAAATAAGTGAGGTAGTAAAAAATTGTGCCAATGATTCGCGCGGCAATGGCCCCGATTATCGCCCAAATACCTCCTTGTCGCCTGCCACCACTCTGGGCAGTACTTTGAGCAACAGAGACCGCTGTGCGAACAGCGGCAAACTGAATAATCGTTCCCATGACCTGTCCAACTTCTCGTGTTGCGCCCCGGAGCACAGGATCTTGATTTCGATACCAGGTGTGTGCGATTGACACATTGATGCCATCAAACACATAGAAGACCGAAAAATACACAAACAAATAGGGAATTTGCACCAAGATTGTCAAAATAAAGAACAAGACTGACTCATACGGGATGCCCACTAAAGGCAGCCATACATACATGGCTCCAAAGGTTGCCATCATGAGAATACCGGTTAGTAAACTGAATACGGCAGTAACCAAGGGAACAATGAACATTTCCTTCTCTTCAAGCAAGAGCTGCGCCGTAAACTCAGCCAACTTTCCTGCCCGTTCAATTTTCTGCCGACGTCGGAACCACACCCACAACTGAATGATGCCAATGAAAGGAAAGATGAGCCCAAAGATTCCAAAGGGACCCAGAAACAGGAACATGACAATTCCAATGACGAACATGAATATCGCCTGAAGCAACCACAGCACCCGTAACGTCCCAGCCGCAGCCCGTTTCATCAACTGAAGGACAAGATACGCTAATCCCAATCCTAGAACAACCAAGATGAGGACAAAAAGCATCCCCGCCCACCAATACCCCGCAAGCCACGGAAACGCAAAAATAATAATACTAA
>JAEOSV010000074.1 GCA_016840185.1 Candidatus Hermodarchaeota archaeon
CTGCCTCGGTCAATTGTGACAAGTAGCTCTTTGGAAAGTCACGACCAACATTAGAGACAATGCCAACTTTTTCCGCACCTAGCGCTGGAGCCACCATAGCATAGGCAGGAGGCCCGCCCATTTCGAGGCGCTGTTCTTCGTCGAATATGATTTGGTCAATCGTGAGGTTTCCCACAACAACCAGATTGAACCGTTTAGCCATTGTAATCAAAATCCTGACATCAGTCTGTATGAGGTACCAATTTTCCTATGTTACGAAAAAATGGTATTTGTTTCCATTAAACATGCATTTCACAAAATGTATTTAAATTTCCTTACAAAGCCTAGATTACGGCTGCACAGCGGGGAGTGAAACGACCTACTCCGCATTAGCTGGTGTTGTAAATGGGGAACTCAAAGAAAACATTAGTTACACTTGCTTTTATCCTTGGTATTCTGCTTGTAGTCCCTCACTCGCAGAATTTAGTACCTCCAGTAAGCGGTGGTATACCACCCAATTCACCCTATACCGGCAGTGGAGGTTCTCTTGATGTTTTTGAGTTTGCCCGAAATGAAAGCAGTGTGTTCACCGATGGCATTAACACAACCTCATTTCAATACGATGCCAGTTGGTTCCCTTCAGACTATCGCGGCTATCAACTTGTTACCAGTGTAACCAATCTCGCTAGAACCGCGGATCCAATACTCAACGGGGATTTTGACAAATACAGTGAAGCCTTCAATATTGATGGAAGCGAAATCGGTACAGAACGGCACAATTGGACACTGACCCGAAATGATGGACGAAACAACAACGATAATTATCGTATCATCTCTAGCATCGATAACTCCTCTGGGGGGAGTCCAGGAGATTGTATGGATATCACTCTACGATATGACCGAACAGGACTAACCACAGCTATCGCTTATTTGGAGAGTGAATTCAATTACACATCATCAATATCACCCTCAAGCTTAGCCTTCTCTTTTGATATCAAATTTTCAAGTGATATCACTCAACAAAGTTGGCTTTATGTCAATGTAAGTTTGGAATATCAAGCTTCAATTATTGCTAGTTGGCAACAAACAACTGATGTGTATAATCCGACTAGCTGGGATCACCATTCAATGTCCACAATACCGGTCAATGGCACAGTCACTCTTCGCATCACGGTTAAGAAGCAGGGTGGAAGTCGATGGAGTGATGTGGATGGTCATATTTACTTTGATAATTTCGAATATAACATTGAATCCCCGAGCAAACCTAGTGAGGTGGCTCTCACACTAAACAGTGAAATTGTCGCTGATACTGGGGGTCAAACTGGATCAGTCACTATTTATGCAGATCCTACAACTCAGGAAGAAGCTCCTCTCGCTAATTGCTGGACAACAACACAAAACTATCAGTTCGACTCTTCCTATAACATTAGTTTTCATTATTCGTACTCGATGTTTGTTAAACACTTACAATCTACTCAAGCAACCACCGAATTTTCTGCACCCGTTGATGACACTCCAACCTGGGAAGTAAACTACTCAATACCCATGGATCAACCGCCGTCTGGACACGTAGGATACTCTTTTGGGTTATACCTTGAAGCACTTTGGACCTTTTCCGAATTGAAGAATGAGACAGGACACACCCTTTCGACGTACAGCTATAATGCCACGAGTCGCTTCATCAAACTCGATGATGGCATAGCCTCGTCAGGACAGGTTTACTCCATTTATGCGAGCAGCTTAAACTATGTTCTTCAAGTGTATCTTCAAAAGAGTGCCACGGGTCTTGGAGGCTGGACAAATGTTTCAGCTGGAGATTACTTTGTCACTGATGACTGGCTTCGAGTGAAGGCTTCACTCCGACCAATTGGTTCTAGTGGCAACAATGCCAATGTTTCCATTTTCTATCCCAACCAAACATTATGGAATAGTGAAACAACGGTTACATTTCACGAGAACAACGACACATTAACTAGTTCGACTTGGCAGGTTCCAAATATCGATGAAGCTGATGCAGGAAGTGCTTGGGTAGCAACAGTTGCCTATCATAACGCGACTCAATGTGGGCTGAAACAACAATCATTCGCTGTAGTAATTCCAAGTCGCGGACAAGAAATCTCACCCACTGATCAAACCCGAGTAATTTTGGGGCAGTCGATTCTGGTGAATGCCACCTGGGAAAATGACGTGACACCCCAATACATTACTGATGCGTCCGCCCAAATTCGGTATGTTGACCGCAACCTGCAAGTACAATACGAACCAATGACTGCCAACGGATTTGGAGCGTATTCTGCTAGCTTTGATACAAGTTCAATGAGTCCAGATCAAAATGCGGAAATCTATGTTGAGCTCTTTCGCTACGGGTATGTGAATGCCACATACGCTGATGGAACTCATCTCACATTCACTATCAATCTGGTCAATGATCTTGATTATTCCATGATCAAACCAACTTCAGAAACCGGACCCAATGAGTACACAGCTCAAACCACACGAGATGCAGGCTATACCAGCCAAGTTAGATTTTACGATTCCTATCTTGACACTTATGTTCGAAATGATTCAGGAATCTGGATGAACAATGTCCGCGTCAATTTCACCTATTACGAAGATCCAACAGGTCCAACTAGTTGGACTCTCATCAGTACAGGTAACTTTGTACCAGATGGTTTTGATGCAACCATCTTCTTCCGATATGATGCATCATTTGGCGATGTTGAAGCCGTCAAATATGAAGTAACTATGTGGATGGATGGTTCATACAGTTGGGATTATGAGCAACAGAATTTCACGATTATAATTGAGATCGTGTCTTTTGCCACTAATCTTGATGCAATTCGCACACAGATTACCTATCCACCCGCAGGTTCAGGTGATGGGTGGACACAGTATGAAAATGATACAGATGTTTACACCGCACATCTTTATTGGAATGAATTATTCAACATCACAGTCTTCTATGAGAATGAAACTACTTCAACGGGAATCCCTGGGGCAACAGTTCAACTCCTCATTGGTGCTTCTCTATATCCTTTGACTGACGATACTGGAGGATACTATTACTATATACTCAATGTTACCTACTTGGGTTTGGGACAAACTGATCTCTATGTGAATGCTTCTCTTGCAGCTCATGCTGAGCAGACAATCAAAATCCGTGTAATTGTTGAATCCCGCGCCACACAGTTAACAAAGGATTATCCGCGCTCCTCTGTAGAAATACCATATGATGATGACTTCACTATCTCGTTTAATTTCACAGACATAGTGCCATCAAGTCCATTATACATCACAGGTGCAACGGTGTTAGTCGTAGGATACGAACCTGGTAAATACACCATAACCAACCATCTGAACGGGACCTACTCAATCCTCTTCTGGGGTAACATCAGTGAAACCATCTATGATGTAACAGTGTATTTCAGCCTGGCAAATTACACAACCCAAAACCAGTATTTGGAAATCACCATTCGATACATAGAAACCTATGCCTCAGGATCAGCACTCTCTGGTTCAGTACCTTGGGGTGACAACGTTACCATCACTTTATCTTTCAACGATACTGATCATGGATACAGTGGTATAGATGGTGCCTCTCTCTCCTTCACCTGGTTTGATAATATCGAAAATGTTGATTATTGGATTGTCCTTCTCGGTGATGGGACGTACTCAATAATCCTGAATACTACTAAAGTTTCTACAGGGACACAGAGTTTCACTCTTACTTTCGTGTTGAATAAAACTCATTATGAAACAGCCCAAGTCGCAGTGTCATTCCAGGTTCGTGATATCTTAACCGCTTTGTATATCGTGTCTATTTCACCAGGTTCTTCTGTGCCTTGGGGAGATACTCTCACCCTCACCCTAACATACAATGACACAGATCATGGCCATATCGCAATTCCCTATGCCACGATTACCTGCGATTGGGACGAATTCTACTGGAGTTTCGTTTATAACCCTGCCAATGGAGCATACACGCTCACAATTCGAACCGAAAGCCGGCTAGAGGGCAGTTACACGATTCATATCTACGCAGGCAAATCCCACTATCAAACTTTCATGACACTACAAAACTTCATGACGCGAAATATCCAAACGAATTATCAAGCAGATCCATTATTCGTCCCTTCACAACCTTGGGGCAATAACGTCACAATTCGTATCGACTATTTAGATCTCGACCATGGTGGATATATCCCCTTTGCTGAAATCGATTCTGACTGGAATGCCACGTTTTACACAATCTATCTATTTGGTAATGGAACCTACATTATCGAATTCAATACTACGTGCCGTGAAGTCGGGAGCTATACAATCCTAATCACCCTTAACCGCACACATTATGCTACACAAAATGTCGAAATCGACTTGACTCTAAGGAATATCCAAACAGATGTTACGGCTGACCCAAGCTACATATGGTCACATCCGTGGGGCGACAATACGACTATATCCCTTGACTATTTAGATCAAGATCATACAGCGTATGTACTAGGTGCAATTATCAGTGTGGACTGGAATGCAAGCTTTTTTACTATCTATGACTTGGGGAATGGAACCTACCTCATTGAACTCAATACGACTTGTCGTGTCATAGGCAGTCATACCCTTGAGATTACACTAAGTCGACTCCATTATGTCACTCAAATCATCGAAATTGATATCACCCTTCGAGAAATTCAAACAGGCTACTCAGTTGATCCTGCATATATTCCATCCAACCCCTGGGGAGATAATATCACAATCCAGGTTGACTATATCGACCTGGACCACGGAGTCTATATCCCTGGTGCAATAATTGGCGTTGATTGGAATGCCAGTTATTTCACGATCTACGATTTGGGTAATGGAACATATTTGATTGAGTTGAATACGTCCTGTCGTGAGGTGGGCAGCCATTCAATAACAATCTCTGTTACTCTACTCAATTATGGTAGTCAGAATATTCAGGTTGACCTTACACTTCGAGATATTCAAACCGATTTTGAGGTTGATGCCTCTGTGTTCCCATCCCATCCATGGGGTGACAATGTTACTGTTCGAATCAACTTCCTAGATATCGATCATGGTGGTTATGTAGCTGGCGCCTTGGTCACTACTGACTGGAATGCGAGCTATTACACGATTTACTTACTTGGTAATGGCACCTATGTAATTGAATTCAACACAACCTGTCGGAATAATGGTCTTCACATAGCACTTGTATCTCTAAGCAGAATTCATTATGCGGGTCAAAGTTTCCAAGTTAGAATCACTCTACGGGATATTCAAACTGATACGGATGCCGATCCTTTATACGTCACCTCACATCCCTGGGGTGTTAACCTCACAATACAAATCGATTACATTGACCTTGAACATAGTGGATATGTACTCGGCGCTTCTGTGGGTACAAATTGGGACCTAGGCTATTTCACAATCTATGATCTGCTTAATGGAACCTATCTTATTGAACTCAATACGACGAGTCGAGATGTTGGTAGTTTTTCGGTTCAGATTACATTGAACCAACTGCACTATGAATCACAGATTGTTAACGTTCAATTTACTTTGCATGGTCGAAATACTCAGGTTTCCTATTCTTCACCTGAGCCTGTGCCTTTCACCGAGGATCTCACATTTACGATTTTCTACAATGATAGCGCTACAACCGACCCAATCCATAATGTAACTGGTAATGTCTACATCACAGTTGGGTGCTCTTCACATCCAACACTTACACTGAACTATACCATTCTAATGCTAAACAACGGGTATGATGGCTATTTCATTACAATTCGAACCCATAACTTCCTCGAAGTGAATGTGTGGTACTCCTTCGTTGTCAATATCACTTGGCCTAATATCACACCTTATTATCAAAATCAATCACTACCTGTCAGTGGTTACGTGCGTTCCATACACACATCTATGGTATTAGATTTCGATAGTATTGTATTCTGGGGTGACCTACTCTATCTGAATGCGACATACCGTGACATCGATCATGATGTCGTCTTATCCAATGGAACGGTCACGCTCTGGTTGAGTTGGCCGTCTTGGTCACTTGTCCAAATCTATCCAGATGGAACCTACCTCATTCAAATCGATAGTTCCGCTGAAGATATAGGACTAGCCAACTTTACAATTCGTTTCTCAAAACCATTCTACGAAACTAGTGAACAGCAAGTACAATTTACAGTGAATCCGTTACCGCTCTATGTTGAGGTTCTCTCCACTTCTCCATGGGTTGCCGAATATCAGACTCTTGTGAATATTTCTGTAAGAGTCACCGATGAATATGGTCGTCTTATGAATGACACCATGACCACCTACTATTGGGCTGGATTATCCCCTGTGAATATGACGTTTGTTGGAAGCGGAATTTACAACATTACGTTCTTCGCCAATCAAACTGTTGGTACGTATCTTGTCACCATCGAAGCTAGCAATCTTCCCAATTACCAAACAAGCATTGGAATCGTCATGCTCAATATCATACCTATTGATTCAGTGTTAACAGTAAGTGGTCCTTCCTCTTCCGTAGTGGCAGGAGACACATTCCAAATCAACGCCAACTTTAGCACCATCTATGGATCCGCGTTACCTAACGCAACAGTCTATTTCAACTGGGCTGGAGGCAATGGAACCCTCTCCTATATTAGTGGCTGGACATTCGAAAGCATTCTCAACTCTTCAGGTTTAGATGCTGGTCAATATACAATTTACATCACTGCCAGTCACCAAAATGTCATTGAACAGCTTCGAACGGTTTCCGTTTCTCTAATCGTTATGCCTGCATATCTTGAATGTGATACTCCAGTTATCAATGTTGATTGGGGTCACAACTTCACCGTACGTGCCCAATTCTACGACAATAACCTACTCCCCATTACGGGTGCCAATATTCAATTCATCTGGGGAACCCTCAACGGAACCCTGCTACCTACTGGAACTCCAGGGTGGTACAACATCTCCCTCCCCAGTGATATCTTTTCGGTTGGGGTTTACGAATTAACCCTCACTTGTGACCATGAGGGTTACCAATATGCCATGACCTCCATCGGGTTAAACATCCAACCTCGCCAAACCAACCTTGATATTACCGAAATTCAAGCGGAACTTGATGAACAAGGTATCCTTATTCCATTGAATGGAACCTCTTGGCAAGTGCCGCGTGGCGATATTCTTTGGATTTATCTAAATTACACGGATAGCGATGGAAATGCGGTTACCAGTGCGACGGGTGCTTATACGTGGGAGTTTGGTAGTGGTGTGCTGCAATACTCGAGTGGGTTGTATTTTGCCAGTATTAACCTCACTGATGTGACACCAGGAATTTATGGTGTCTCAGTAACGTTAA